>JABIQT010000338.1 GCA_018667995.1 Candidatus Latescibacterota bacterium | reverse complement strand
CCCTGACGCCGGTGTCCGCCGTCACGGGCGCCCTCCTGCTCATCATGGCGGACACCCTAGCGCGTACCCTAATGGCACCAGCGGAGATGCCCATCGGTATTATTACGACGGTGTTGGGCGGTCCGTTCTTCCTTTATCTACTACACAGACAACGGCACAGGCTGTTCTAAGTCCAGTGCATTGGCGTGGGTGGATTCTTTAGCAACGTGTATAAGAGGATGGGAACCTGATCATGAAAGTACTGCTATCATGGAGTAGTGGTAAGGATAGCGCCTGGGCACTACAGTGCTTACATCGGCGTGATGACGTAGAAGTAGCTGGTTTGCTTACGACCGTGAATGAGGTCTACGATAGGGTCGCTATGCACGCGGTCAGGCGATCACTGCTCATAGCACAGGCCGAGGCAGTTGGCGTGCCGCTGTGGTCGGTATCGATTCCGAGTCCCTGCAGTAATGAGGCCTATGAGTCCGCAATGACTAAGGCTATGATAGAGGCGCGAGAAGCCGGTATCGCCGCCGTCGCATTCGGCGACCTCTATCTCGAGGACATTCGCGATTATCGTGAGGACAAGATGAAGTCCACCGGTATCGATGCCATCTTCCCGGTCTGGGGGTTGCCCACACCGCAATTAGCGCGAGAGATGATCTCGTCGGGCCTGAAAGCTCATGTCACGTGCGTAGATCCCGCGCAAATCGACCCAGAACTAGTGGGGCGCCGGTTCGATGAAGACTTTCTCGCCGATCTTCCCGAATCCGCGGATCCGTGCGGTGAGAACGGCGAATTCCACACATTTGTACACGATGGCCCTATGATGCGCTATCCTCTCGATGTGGTATCGGGTGAGCGGATCGAACGTGATGGATTTATGTTTTCGGATTTGAGACTAAAGGAGCCGGCAGATGCCCAGATTGACGAAGATATATACCCGAAAGGGTGATGACGGGAGTACCTCACTCGGAGGCGGTCAGCGCGTGGCCAAGGAATCCCTGCGCGTCTCGGCCTACGGCGCCGTCGACGAGGTGAATTCAGAACTGGGAGTGGCACTCGCCCATGGAGTCTCGGGCCGCCTGACAGTGGCACTTACGACCATCCAGAACGAGCTGTTTCATCTTGGTTCGGACCTATGCTTTGAAGAATCCGATAAAGAGGAATTTCAGATTCCCCAGATTGAAAAAAGGCACATCGATAGTCTTGAGACACTAATAGATCTGCTCAATAGCGAAGTAGGTCAACTCGAGAATTTCATCCTACCGGGAGGCGCCATAGGCGCCGCACATCTGCACGTGGCAAGAACCGGCTGCCGGCGGGCAGAACGCGAGGTATCCGCACTGTCCAATACCGAGCCGATCGGCGAATACGTGCTGGCCTACCTGAATCGGCTCTCAGACCTGTTATTTGTAATGGCGAGATATGAAAATAAAGAGGCCGGGGTGGAGGAACCGCTATGGAATAGCCGCCTCTAAGCGCAGAGAAGTATAGCCGAAGATACCATACATTAACTCAAGATAAAGAAGGCATCTTGACCGGGCCTGTAGACACAGAATCTGAAACGTGGAATCACGGCAGTCAGTTCGCCGCAAATCCACCTACACCGCCGGCCTGTCCCTGCACCGTTTACCCAGCGATAGACCGCCCAGAAATTCCCAGCCCGCACAAAGGTTTGGCCATTTCGAGACTTCGCCCCGCGAAGACTCGCGGTCGCGCAGCGAGGGGTGTGGAAGTGCGGAACCCACAGATCGCCTCATACCCACAGTCGCCACTCCCCCCTACGCCTTGTAAACAGTGCGATTCTTTGCGCTCCTTTCTTCTAAAGAAAGGAGCATTCTTTACAAGGTTGAATGCCTGATAGACCAGTAACATCCACCTGCTAAACTAACGAACCATCACAGTGCCCAGTCGTTCCGTATTCAATACGCGAGGGCTGCACATCCACCTGCATCGTCTGCCGTTTCCTGCACCGTTTACCCAGCGATTGACCGCCGCAAATTCCCAGCCCCCACAATGGTGTGGCCATTTCGAGACTTCGCCCCGCGAAGCCTCGGGGTCGCGTAGCGAGGGGTGTGGAAGTGTGGCACCCGTAGATAGCCTCATACCCACAGTGACCACTCCACTACGCCTTGTAAACAGTGCGATTCTTTGCGCAACTTTCTTCTAAAGAAAGTTGCATTCCGCAAAAGGCGGAAAACCGACCAACCAAACCAGCTAATCAATACACCAATTCCACAAACTCAACTCAAAACGAACAACCACCCCTACCGAGTCCCACAAAAACAGATCGCAGTCGCGGCATAAACCTCCGCCACCCTCACCAATTCATCAATCCGCACCCGTTCATTACTAGTATGTGCTCCCTCAGCCGCCGGCCCATGCGTAAGCGCCGGAATTCCCCGCATAGAAGAAAAACAGTTCCCATCATCTACAAACGGCTTGTTCCCAAAGGGCAACGACTCCCCAGTCACACCCGTATGCGCCGACTGCAGGGCATGCACCAGGTCATCCTCCTCCGATACCTGAAAGGCATCCCGGACTACGGTAAAAGTGCCATCGACAATCGTACCTGTCCGATCTGCCGCATCCGCCAGGATAGCCGAAAACTCACCTTCAAGCTCGGCTGTGTCTCGTCCCGACACCCAACGTCTTGTACCGGAGATCTTACACTCCACGGGAGACTGATTGAATATCTCGCCGCCATGAATCTGTCCGACAAAGGCAGACTCCGTTCCCACGTACTTGTGGGTGGTCTTCGACAATTCGGCATTCAGAGCTTTGAGTCCTCGGATGACTTCGGCCGCCCCCTCTATCACGTCGGGCGTATCGTCCGGTCGCAGTACCTCGTGAATACGATCACCTTCCCGCCGAACCGTAATCTCCATTACCGCCTGACCGCGTCCAGCCACCGTGATCCGATCGAAGAGATACTCGGGCAGTAGAACGCCATCCCCCACATAACCTTCCTCGATGAGTCCATGAATCTGGCGACTATCTCCCCAGGGCGCCTCGTGGTGGTCATGGGCGGTTAAGAGGATACTACCCGTCGAGAGGATACCCGTATGTCGGAGAATCCGTAGTGCCTCGATCGCGGCTGCCAACCCGCCCTTCATATCCGCAGATCCCTGGCCGTACAATGTGCCGTCCTCGATGCGGGGTGCCACAAACGGCAGATGCACCGTATCCAGATGGCCATCGAATTGAAGTGTTCTTCCGCCGGGCCCGGCCTCCCACCGCGTAACCACTGCAGGTGCTTCCGGCCAGCCCGCATCCGGTCGTTCAACGGCGAATCCGTCTTCTTCCAACAAGAGCGACAGCCGGTCTGCAACTTCTTTTGCCTCACAGGTATGACTGGGCACCTCTATCAATGCCACTGCGGTATCCACGAGCCTCTGCCGGTCGACGGCATCCCTTATCTGCGATATCGCATCCTCAAAGTCCATTAGATTCAGCCTCTTCTATGCGTATTGGTTCCTTCATTCGCTGCGGTGTTATTGCGCGGAGTCATCCGGACAGGCTAATTCGTTTAGCGATTCCAGATCATGATGGCTTCCCATGGCCATGAGCGCATCTTCAGGCTGCATGACTGTGTCCGCTGTTGGGTTGAATCGCATTGGTTCCTGGCCTCTTTTGATGGCAATGATCATCACATTCAACTGCGCGTGAATCTTTGATTCCCGCAACGATTTTCCGGCCAGGGGAGATGCCTCAGCTATCTGGATCTGTTCGATTTCCAGTTCCAGCTTTTCCGCCATTGTTGCTAATTCGATGAAATCCGCGACCGCCGGTTTGAGCAGCACGTGGGCCATATGATGAGCCCCCGTGACTACCGGCGATATGACCCGGTCGGCTCCGCCTTTGGTTAGCCTTTTTACCGCGGACTCCTCAATGCCCCTTGTTACGATGAGGAGTTCTGCGTTCATCTCCCGTGCCGTCATCGTCGTATACAGATTCTCGGCATCGGATCCCAGGGCGCAGACCAATCCACTGGCTTGCTCAATTCCTGCCAGTTTCAGGACCGCCTCACTGGTGGCGTCACCAACCAGCATTCGGTACCCTTCCTCCAAATGCTGCTCAGCCTTCAGCTCATCAATTTCGATCATCACGCATTTCGAGCGGTGTGAGACGATGGTTGAGGCCACGCGCCGCCCGACCCGACCGGCGCCGCATACGATATAGTGATTTTCGAGACGGGCGATATCTTTGATCATGCGTCGTTTTCCAATAGAGTCTACAATTTCTGAAGATATGATACTCTGGGCGAGAACGGAAAGACCGTAACCCAGTGTTCCGACCCCCAGAATTATCAAGATAGCATTGAAAAATCGTGCTTCATCGGTTAGGTCCAGCGGCTCACCGTACCCGATGGTCGTGATGGTAATCAGGCTGAAATAGAAGGACTCAAACCACGACCAGGGCATCAGGGTCTTGAATCCCACTGTCCCGAATGCCAGTGCGCCGTTGATTGCGGCAAGGGCCATGAAGACTTTGAATCTGGCAGACATAGGCGGGGCTACTTGTTTCGGACCGATGAGGCGGGGCCGCGCCATCGGTCGTGTGAGTTATCCTACCAGACTGTCATATCCCAACCGGACCATGTCCTGTTTGAAATGCTCGTAGGAACGATTCCTGATTTCTTCAAAGAGTTCCGATGTGAGGAAATGCACGCCCGGGAGGTCGCCCTTCTTGTGACCGACCATAATCTCTTGAGGCAGGGAGTAATCCTCGACCGTTATTCCCTGTTTCTGTTCAAGTGCGAATCCGAGAATGTGTGCGCGGAAAGTGGCGTCCAGAACCTGTTCGGTAGTAAATGGCAGTCCGAAGACGGACGAGATCCCCTCAGCGACCTGATCCGGTGTGGCCATGGCAAACAGGCACGCACCGTGGAGGTCCTTATTGATCATCTTCCATCCCTCCTTGACAATGCTGTCGACCCAGTAATCTGCCGATTCTGGTTGGCAGTCTGGATCCATCACATAGAGAAGAAAGGTCCGCATGGACATATGCCCGCCGGCAAGGGCAAAGGGATAGCCTGGATTGGTCTGGCCCATATAGGCCGAGAACTCCACACCTTTTGAATGCATTGCGAATTCGGAACCGCCCAGTTCCGCCGCAATGGCTCGAACTCCTTTGCCAAACAGCGGCTCCCTGCCATAGGCGATGTCCTCTTTCAATTTGAGGGCGCCCGCGGAGTCGCCGAATTGAAGTCCGTCAGCCAGTTGATCGTTCCCTCGACTGTTATGGTCCATAAGGAAGGAGAGCACGACGTTCACGGAGATCGTGTCAAATCCCAGGTCGTCGTCGATTCGTGCAAGCTCCAGATTCGCTCTGGGATCCAGAATGCCGAGATTGGCACCCGAGAGCTCCATCGGCTCAAACTCGTAGCGCCCCAGGTAGTCGCCGTGGTTCTTGCGTGCCTGCCGCCAGTCCGAGTTCTTACCCTCGGCAGGTACGTCGTAAAAATCCTGATGGCATGATATCTGACAGCCAAAGCAGTTTTTGTCTATGACGATGAAATCGTCTGAATCGCGCATGGTTTCAAGGTGTACCGGTTCTGCCACGTTTTCACCGGGAGGGGCGAAATTCTTGAAGGGAAGAACACCGAATTGGTCAAGCATTTTAGCGTTCTTACCTGTACCCCCCAAGCCATCGCGATTGTTGGGGTGCCTGTACCCCTTGCTCTGGTCACCTCGTCCGATTTCTCTATTGACTGCTTTCAGGCGTTCATCGCCCTTGCTGTAGTGGTCTGTCTCCGCGTAGGCCACAATGCCCATGATATTCTTGGAACCCATGACAGAGCCCATGCCGAGGCGGCCTCCGAAGCGCCATTTGTCCTCGCCGGACATCAACTGTTCCTGCGTGGTCCCTATAATACAAGCATACCAGACCGATTCCCAGTGCTCCGCCGCTGGTCCGGTGACCGCGAAATGAGCTGGGAAATTCTTATTGGCTGCATCATTGTATTCGTTGTTGAGATAGGTCATCCGTTCTCGCACACGAGAACCAGCCAGATGCCCGGGCGCGTCCACGAGGGAAAACTTCGGTCCATCATCTGACTGCTTGATCACGAGGATCTTTGGAATATCAGCACGTCCTGTAATAACTAAATCACCCAAGCCAGTATAGGAGAATTTGCGACCGAAACTGCCGCTCATGGCTGACCAGGCTGGCATGGGCATGCCGGCTGTTGTGCGTTTCAGTGGGGAGTACCCGGTGAAGTAGGTCCGCAGGCCCGTCATAAACTGCGTGCCTGTGAGGCAGCCCGTGTTAATTACCAGGGGACTCTCCGGAGCAAAGGGATCCGTGACATCATGCTCCGCCATGATCTTGAAGGACCTTCCGATGCCGCCAAGAAAATCCATTTCGTCCTCAACCTGACGAGTGTCATTGCTGATGACGGAACCTTCTGTTACGTCGAAGTGAACTCTGGAATACGAAAAATCGGTGACCTTGTCCGGGTGCTCGGTGTGTGCCGTGATCACGGAAACCCCTTTCTATCAATTATTAACAGTTATTAATGCAGCATATGTTTCGCAGGTATTGCGGAGGACCCTACAAATGTGGCGGTAGCGATGGTACGAATCAAGGGAAAGTTCGTCTGTTTATGCAGCCATATGAAAATGCATGGTCACGCGACGTTCCACGAACCGGAGGCCAAGTGACAGGACAAGACATAGCAGAAAATAAACCAGACCCACAAAAATCCATGTCTCGAAGATCAGGCCGCTTGAATTAGCGATTTCTGTTCCAACGAATGTCAACTCCTGAATGGAAATCAGAGACACGATTGAAGAGTCTTTCACAAGTGAAATATACTGGCCCGTCAGCGGGGGGACAATTCGGGCAAAGGCTTGAGGAAAGATCACGAATCGGTAGCGATCCAACTTCTTCAAACCGAGACTTTCAGCTGCTTCCCACTGACCACGGGGAATGGCTCCGATTCCTGCGCGCACAATCTCAGCAATGTAGGCACCGCCGATGAATGAGATACAGAGCACGCCCGATAGTAGATTTTCCCATAGACGGGCAGGTCCGAACAATATCCCCGATACGTACGACTGGTCGTCGGTGCTCGCCCGAAGCAGGTTCTCGAGTCCCAACAGCGGTATAAGCTGGTTACTGATGAAGAAGTAGAAGATGAAAATGAAGACCAGCGGAGGCATATTGCGGATCATCTGGATGTACGAGGAGCAGACCACGCGAATACTGCTTATCCCCGATCTGCGCCCCAGGCCTATTAACACGCCAAGCATGGTGGCGATCATGGCGCTCCACAGACTAAGTCGAAGTGTCGCGATGACGCCCGTGTAGAAGTACGGGGTGCCGCCGTCGCGATCCGGTGTGTTTATGGTTTCAAAAGCTTCTGTCCAATTCCAGTCATACGCTATGCCGATGGAGGAACGAAACCAGATCCACGTGCCGACAGCAGCTAGTGCCACCAGAAGAATTACGTCCAGCCAGGAGAACTTGTAGCGCGAGGCGCGAGGGTGGGGAGCGAGGGCCATTAGCGCCTCACGTCGGCATGCATGCGTCGTTCTGCCGTATCGGACAGTGTCGATAGTGATATGGTGAATATCAGGTATATGGCCGCAACCGTGAGCCAGATCTCGAAGGTGAGGAAGGTATCTGCGATGATATTGCGGCCCACGGTGGTCAGGTCAAATATGGCGATGACGCTGACGATGGACGAGTTCTTTATGAGCGAAACGGCCTCGTTGGTCAGCGGTGGGAGCATATTCCGCACGACCTGCGGCAAGATCACGTAGCGGTAACTGTCGAATGCCGTCAGGCCCAAGGTGTGACACGCTTCTCGCTGGCCCCTGGGCAGCGCCAGCAAGCCTGCCCGGATAATCTCAGCCGTATAAGCACCTTGAAACAGTCCCAGGCTGACTACGGCGGTCGTGATTCGGTCCCATCCCAGTATAGGTCCCAGGACAAAATACATGATGTAGAGTTGGATCAGCAGAGGCGTGTTGCGTATGAGCTCGATGTATCCGCGAGCGAGGGCCCTCCCTACCAGCGAGAGGGACAGGCGCAGTAAGGCGGTTGCCAGTCCCAGGATCAAGGTCAGGACAAGGCTGTAAAAGGAGATTTCCAGAGTTACGAGCAAGCCGTCCAGTAAGGGACCGGCGGTGAGGACGCCGTCACGTTCTGCAATCAGAAAGTCACTGATGCGGTACCATTGCCAGCGATAATTGATTCGCTCCGCACCGTTTGCCACCACCCAGAATGCGGCCGCCGCCAGGAGCAGTGATTGGCCCCAAGCGAGCGCCGCAGTACGGAGTCTACTTCGATTGGACCAACTTGAGGAGGCCGTCACGCCGTGGCCTCATAGTGGAGGATCTGATCCAGAAACGCTCGGGTTCGTTCGTGTTGCGGATTGTGGAAAATGACGTCCGGATCCCCACGCTCTACGATCTCGCCGTGATCCATGAAAATGACCTTGTCGGCCGCCTTTTTTGCGAAACCCATTTCATGGCTTACACAGACCATGGTAATGCCTTCTTCGGCTACCTCGCTCATCACGTCCAGGACCTCTCGTATCATCTCGGGGTCGAGCGCCGATGTAGGTTCGTCGAACAGCAGTATCTCCGGTTTCATGCAGAGGGACCGGGCGATGGCGACTCGTTGCTGCTGGCCTCCCGACAACTGCGCCGGGTACTTGTCGGCCTGATCTCCGATATGAACGCGATCCAGGTAGCGGGCCCCAAGAACTAAAGCGTCGGATTTCGAGACCTTGAGATTCCGCATGGGGGCCAGAGTCAAATTCTCCATGACGGTCATGTGAGGGAACAGGTTGAAATCCTGAAACACCATCCCCACCGAACTGCCCAGGGACTTGGTGTGCCGTTCGCCCGCCTTCAGTTCGATGCCGTTCACACGCACCGTGCCTTCGTCATGGGTTTCGAGCCGGTTGATGCATCGGATCAGCGTTGATTTTCCGGATCCGGACGGACCGCAGATGACGACGCATTCGCCTCGGCGGACATCAAGGTTGATGTCTCGGAGAACCTGGAAATCACCGAACCACTTATTGACGTGGCCGACTTCAATGATGGGGGGAGTGGAAGTGTCATTCATAATTAGTCCCGCAATATACGAAAGCGAGGCTATTCGGTAAATCGATAATAGCGTAAGACCCCGGCGTGGAGATCTGAGAATTTGGCCGTTCTAATGGAATTTGCATTCCCGATATGGCAGGTTATATTACAGGTCATATTCGCGTGTTCCTACGTGGAGACCTCCAATGATTTCTCGCTGAGATCCCCGACACTCGGGTCCCAGATATTCCATGGACAGAATAGACCATGTATAGAAACAAGTCGATCGCTGTCGTCGTACCGGCATATAACGAAGAGCTCCTGATCTTGCGCGTGCTGGAAACGATGCCGGACTTTGTAGATCGGGTAATTGTGGTAGACGATTACAGCACCGATCGCACGCAGCACCTGGTGGAGGAGTTCTGTCACAAAGATGGTGGCAGGGCTGAGCTCATTCGGCACGAGCAGAACCAGGGCGTGGGGGCCGCCATTGTCACAGGCTACAAGAGGGCAATAGCGCATCAGGCCGATATAACAGCGGTCATGGCCGGCGATGCCCAAATGGATCCTGATGATTTACCGGCTCTGCTTGACCCGGTCGTTGAAGATGAGGTGGACTACAGTAAGGGCAATCGGCTGTTGACCGGTGATGCCTGGAAAATCATCCCAAAGCCCAGATATATAGGAAATTCCGTACTGTCGCTGTTGACCAAAATCGCCTCTGGCTATTGGCACCTGGCAGATTCTCAGACCGGATACACGGCTGCTTCGTTGAAAGTGCTGACGACACTTGATCTGAATCGCATACGCAAAACATATGGCATGCCCAATGATCTTCTGGTACGGCTCAATGTTTTCGGTTTCAGGGCTCGAGATGTCGTCGTTCGTCCGATTTACAATATCGGAGAGAAATCTGGAATTCGGATCGGACGGGTGGTATTCTCCATGTCTTTCCTGCTGCTTCGTCTGTTTGTCTTCAGGCTAAAGGAGCGATACGTCATTAGAGATTTCCATCCGCTCGTCTTCTTTTATGTCTTCGCCTTTCTCCTCTTCCTGGTCGATATACCCTTGACTGCTCGTGTGGGGTACGTGTTATGGAATACGGGTGAAATACCACCCATCAACTTTCTGACCTCAATATTTGTGACAACCATGGGCGTTATGTTCTTACTATTCGCCATGTGGTTTGATATGGATTACAACAAGGACCTGAAATAGTCAGGCTACAATCCTGGACTAATGGATGGGCTATCCAGAATGGCCTGGCTGTCGAGAGTTGGTCTGAGCTGCCTGGATTCCCTTGCTCTCCGATAGCCACCGTGAAAAAGTGATAGGATTCACGAATGGAATTATCGTACTACAAACATGAATCCGCCTTCGTCGACGATCCTGCCTGCGTGGGTACGGGTACAAAGATCTGGCATTTTTCACATATAATGGCTGGGGCCGAAATCGGTAAACGATGCGTGCTTGGGCAGAATGTATTCGTGGGAAGTGAGGCCAGGCTGGGAAACAATGTTCATATCCAGAACGGCGTGTCAATCTATGACGGTGTGATCCTCGAGGATGACGTGTTCTGTGGTCCGTCCATGGTTTTTACCAACGTTACGAATCCGCGGAGCGAAATAAGCAAGAAAGATCAGATACGAAAGACGGTGGTCAAGCGCGGAGCGACTATTGGCGCCAATGCAACAGTAGTCTGCGGAAACGTCATAGGTCGGTATGCCTTTGTTGGAGCAGGCGCAGTAGTGACGGGGGATGTGCCAGATCACGCGCTGGTACTGGGAGTGCCCGGTGAGGTGGCAGGTTGGGTATGCCGGTGTGGTGAGGCCCTTGTCTTTCACACCACGGAAGAATCAGAGCGCGCCAAGTGCGGTGCCTGCGATCGGGCCTACCTTAAAAAGGATCAGTGTGTCGGTCCGGAGCACACTTGATGGATTTTATGTTGGATAAATATCGCGATCTGTGTGCCGCCAGTGCATCATCGTCACGGGAATGTCTAACCGTCGCCGAATACCTTGCATCCGGAAGTTCTAACCGGTCACGCCGAACTCTGATTCTGAGACATGATGTGGACCGATTTCCCAAACAGGCATTAGAGACCGCCAGGATAGAGAGCGAATACGGTCTGCGTGCCACCTATTACTTTCGTGTACCGGGTACCTTGGTGCCCGAGTTGATCCGAGAGATCGCAGGCATGGGGCACGAAGTGGGCCTACACTATGAGAGCGTCGATAAGGCGCGGGGAGAAATGGCGGAAGCCGTGTCGAGTTTCGAGGGCGACCTCGGACGACTACGTGCGGTGGTACCTGTTTCTACGGTGGCCATGCATGGCAATCCAGCGACACCGTTCGACAATCGTGATCTGTGGAATTCATGCGGCCTGGAAGACTATCAATTGACGGGTGAGGCCTATCTGTCCATCGACTTCGGGTCAGTATTATACTACTCCGACACGGGGCGAAATTGGCTGGAAGACGTTTTCAACATTAAAGATACGATACCCGTTCCGGTGGAAAAGAAACCGGATAGGCCAGTATGTGATCATACGGATGATATTATCGACGTTGTGCGCGATCATGAGAGCGATATCTATATCCTTACTCATCCTGAAAGATGGCGGAGTACGACTATTGAATGGGCGCTGTCTGCCATGGCGGATACGGCAGTGAACTATATCAAGATATGCTTCCAGATCCTACACAGGCGTAGAAACCATACACCGGATGTGGTAGCATAGATCTCCGCTGAATGTGTCTGATAACTGGACGTCCTATGGGTATGCCCCGAACACGCACCAAGGCGGTGCTTCCTTATCTGAAATTCCTTATCGCGGCCACGCTGTTCGGTATCCTCGCACTGAATGTTAGACACGACCTGAATTTGTTTTCTGTTAGTGCCTTTCAGCCTGAGATCCCACAGCTCGTTCTGGCTCAGTGCCTATTCATAGTTTACGTCGTCATTTGTGCTATGATCTGGCTCTACCTGACCCGCCGACAGGGCATCGCGGTAGCCTGTCGATCGACAATCTCCATCTGGTGCTTTAGTATTGTGGGGAAATACATTCCTGGAAAGGCCCTGCTTTACGGCATTCGCTGGTATTTGTATCGTAAAGTGGATCACGGTATCAAGACCGTGGATATCGTGAAGGCGTTTGTCCTTGAATACCTGAGTGGCTTGGCGACAGGGCTCATACTGATTCTCACCATCCTTATTCCGATGAATCTTTCATTTATTCCGTGGTTCGGAAGCATGGCTGGAATCTTAACCCTTGCAGTTATTCTGGGATCGATGCATCCGGGAGTGCTTGGTTTCCTGGCTCAATTGGCGACCACTCGATTTGGATTCAAGAGTTCATCCTTGGATATTCAGTATACCGACCTCTTGAGGATGCTCTTGCTGTCACTGTTAAACTGGCTGCTGCTTGGCCTTTCCATCTTTTTCATAGCGAAAGCGATTGATCCATCTGTTACCTGGTCGCTATACCTGTATATCGCCGCCAGTTATACGCTAGCAGGGATGGCGGGATTTCTGGTCGCCATAGCTCCTGCTGGCCTAGGCGTTCGTGAGGCCGTGCTGATTCTGGCACTGGATCAGGTAATGCCGGTGCAGACCGCGACGTATATTGCCATAACGGCTCGGCTCGTCACCACGGCAGGTGAGGCATTCTGCATAACGGCCGCCTGGATCACCGACTGGCGCAGCGAAACCTTCGAACGTGTCGCCGAAGCCTGGTCCGAAGCAAGATCATAGATGAATCTTTCGGGCTATGAGTGCCCTATTACCTTGCGCCAAGTTGCACGATCCGGAGAATCCTCGTGAAATGCCCCGTTTGCGGCAGCTCGGCGACTGAGTTTTTGATCAAAAGTGCACCACAGCAGGTCGTTGGAAACGCCACTGTCTACACTATACAGAAATGCTGCGGTTGCGGCTGTGCGTTTGCCCTGCCGCGTCCATCTTTGGATGAAGTCGAACAATGCTATGACGCTGACTTCTTCGCTACCTCACAGCAGGATATAGAGTTTAATGAGAAGGGACGGACTGTGTCTGACGCACCAGTATATCTTAACGGAATGTATCGTTTACGCCATATCAGATCGTTCATGGCCAACGGCCGTCTGCTTGATATCGGTTGTGGTAAGGGTGCTTTCCTCAAGCTGGCCTCAGATCATTTTGAGGTAACAGGGTCGGAGCTGTCCCCCGTGGCTGCTGCATTCTGCACCGATCGCCTCGGACTTCACGTTCATCAAGGCGATTTTCTCGCATCTGATCTGAGCCCGAAGCCGTTTGACATGGTAACTATGTGGGACTCTCTTGGAGGATTTTCGAATCCCGGAAAATGTGTGGATACCATAGGGGATCTACTAAGGCCAGGGGGGATCTTGGCATTTACGGTGCCCGACATCGAAAGTATAATGTTTCGGATAACCCGACAGAGATGGCCACTACTAATTCCGCCGGTCAACGTGACGTACTTCTCCCGTCGTGCGGTGCACGCCATACTAGAGTCGCGAGGATTTCAGGTGGTATCGTGTGGGCATCCTGGGAAGTACGTAAGTGTGAATTTTATCCTAAGGAAACTTGGTCGTATTTTCAATGCACCGTCACTGGATCGCGAGGGAGTAGGTTTGCCTTTCGTGAAGAACCTATATTTGAATCTATTGGACATCATGACAGTTGTCGCCGTAAAGACTGAGAAACCAGATCGGAATTATGCCTAAACGCATATGCATCGTTGGCTTGACTCTGTCCGGAAACCGCGGAGCGGAATCCATGCTGTTGGGAATTACCCAACAGATGGATCATCGAATGGACGCCTGCACCTACGATCTAATCTCGATCTATCCAAGACAGGATCAAGCCGAAGTCTGTCCCCCAGGAGTACGTGTTATACCGGGCCGCCCGCTTACCATGATATGTATTCTGTTGCCCCTCACGATCATTCTCAGTTCTACCGTAGGGAAGAAGACCGCGGGGCGGCTGCTGCGATGGCTTCCGGCCGCGGACGCTATGCTGAAGGCGGATGTGGTCGTCGACTGCAGTGGGATCTCTTTCGTCGATGGAAGGGGATTGGCCAAGTTAATCTATAACGTCAGCCTCTGTTTGCCGCCACTCCTGCTTGGAACGCCTCTTGTGAAACTGGCACAGACACTGGGTCCCTTCAATTTCAGGCTCAACAGGTTGTTTGCCGAGGCTATACTGCCTCGACTTGATCGGATCATCGCTCGGGGTGATGTCACTGCGGAACATCTGGCAGAATTGGGGTGCACCAACTACGAAATTGGTGCTGATGTGGCGTTTCTGATGGAAGTTTCCGCTGTAGATATGTCGTCGGCCAAGGCACTGTTGCCAGATATTCCACGGGGTTGTAAAGTGCTCGGACTGTCTCCCAGTGTGGTTACAGAAGCACAGTGCGGAGCGCGAGGATTGGACTATAGGACAATGATGGCGGATCTCATCGCATATGCAATCAGCAAGGATTTCAAGGTGGTAATGATACCGCACGCCGTTCGTCCAGAGAGCAGGCTGCGGAGGAACAATGACCTGATATTGTGTCGGGAGATCCTGGATTTTAAAGGATGCAATGCCGGTGTGTGTTTGGTCGAATCGAAGCCACGGGCTCCCGTTTTGCGGGCGCTTATCAGCAGGATGGACGTGGTCGTCGTATCACGGTTCCACGCGGCTATATCTGCTCTTTCTACCGGTGTGCCGCTGCTCACCATCGGCGGTGGGCACAAATACCGTGAGGCTATGTCTATGTTTGGCCTTGAGGCATATCACGTGGGGATAGATGAGTTGAGCTCAAAGGACATCCTCCAGAAATTCGAAACACTAACTTCTAGTCAGTCTCAGGTCCGTGAGGAGATTGTCTCAGATCTCGTGGCAGTAAAAGGGGCCGCCGTCCGAAACGTAGACACTCTTGTAGACTTGCTCCAGGCACAATCACGACAGGAATTCACCGACGAAGCGACAGTGCCTCATGATGAGTGAGCGAATCCCCGAGGATAGGAATCTTGATTCAGCTGCGCCGGACCTTTCAGATGTAATCACCAATGGGATGTGTGTGGCGTGTGGTGCATGCGAAGCTGTTGATCCACAGATTAATCTACATTTAGACACTGAGAAACAGATGTACCTGCCAGACAACGCGGGCACATCTGAGGCCGCCAGCGTGTGTCCTGCTATACACGTGGAATACCCGGAGTTACACCGCCTGCTGTTCCCTCAGGCAAATGTCACGGAGCATGGGGTAGTCGAGTCCGTGTTTCTCGCGCAGAGCTCGGACAAACAACGGAACCTCCGAGCCAGTTCTGGCGGCATTATTAAGGAATTGATGAGAGCTTATCTGGCTGAGCCAGAGGTCGATGGGGTCATCTGTCTGGGGCCGGGGAATGGCCTTGAATTCGAGCCGATTATTGTTAGGGCTCTGGATCAGATCGACGATTTACCGGGATCCATCTATCACAATGTGCCCCTCGGCGGGTCGCTGCGCCTGCTCCGAGAGAACGAAGGCCGATTTGTTCTGACGGCCATCCCCTGTCAGCTGGAAGGGATCTACACCTACATCTTCAAACATGCCCCGGAACTACGGCAGAGGATCCACGCAACTATAGGTCTTGTCTGCGGCTGGAACTACTCCCACCATGCATTGCGTGCCATTTGTGAATACAAGGGAATTGACTATGAGGCAATCGAGGACATATCGTATCGTGGAAACGGTCCGGTTGGGAAGTTGAGAATTACGGCCCACGGAAAGACTACCGAGATCGACAGGAGATTGGATCTATCCTATCAGGTGGCATTTGATCGGACATTTAACATTCCCCGCTGCCATCTATGCGTCAATCACACCAATTTCCTTGCCGATGTGGTCGTTGGGGATGCGTGGCTTCCTTCCACGGTTAGAACGCGGACGGGTGTCAGTCTTGTTATCTGTCGGACATCAGAATCAGAAAAGCTTCTGGAAGAATTAGTCGAAAAATCAGTGGCTACGCTGGTTACCGGAGGCCTGGATGATATCACAGAGTCGCAGGGAAGAAGCCTGACCTTTGGCGACTTTTCGTACGGATATGCAGACTATCTGGAGGAAAAGGGGCAGTTCACGCCGAAGATGCGTGGCCCAAACAGGGAAGCAGCGCAGATCGCCTCCCAATCCGCGATCGCGAAGATTGCATTGGCTTTCCGCCACAAACAGAACATGCAGTCCCAACGCCGGTATCGAGCTATCTGGTGGCGCAAACTGACTATCGAGCTGGGATCATTGTTATACCGGTACGCGAGCTGGTTTTTTACTCGGATACTCAAGGCCAGGTCATTGACGGGACAGCGAAAGGAGATAAGCGCGAAGCGGATGGCCGTATTTAAGTAGGCCGGCTCACGAGCTGGATGAACTCTTCTGTTGGCCTTTCCCGTGGCGTGGATCAAGCTTGCCCGATTCTTCCAGATGCTCCAGAATGCGCCGAACGGAAGCCCCATCCTGCTCGTATTCTCGGGCAATCTTAAGATCCGGGCTCTCCGGGGCCTCATAGGGGTAATCCATTCCTGCCAGATTCTTCAATTCTCCCCGTTGAAACAGATCATAGCACCCGGACGTGTCGTGTGCCTTGCACCAGGCTACGGATGCCTCCACAAAGACTTCCACATATCGGTCCTTGCCGATTAATGCTGCTACTTGTTGACGGATTTCTTCACTCGGTGACAGAAAAGACGCGATGACGATCAAGCCATTGTCATTGAGAATACGCGACATCTCCGCAACACGTCGCAGATGCTCTGCCTGGTCGGGCGCTGAGAATCCAAGGTCTCGGCTCAGTCCAGAACGCACCGTGGCACCATCCAGGACCACCACTGCGAATGATTGCTCCTGCAGCGCCTTCTCAAGGGCAAATGCGATTTCTGATTTCCCCGACCCCACAAGACCAGTGAGCCAAATCGTACACGGATCCTGCCCATACTGCAGCCTCCGGTCCTTCGTTGAAACACTACTCTTAACCCCCGACATAACGGCGGCGGATTCTGCAATGCGATCCACATCTCTCGGCGTACGGTCTCCAGGGAGTCGGTCGATGATCATACCTGCACCCACCGTATGATTCGTAAGGTAATCAGACAGAATGAAACAACCCGTCTGCCTGTTCTTACTATATGGGTCGAAGAACAGGGGCCGCACGGTTGTGAGTGCCACACGACCGATCTCGTTCAGTGCCAGATGCCCTGCCTGCTTTTTGTGGAGCGTGTCCACATCTATACTGTACTCCATATGGTCGATGTGAACCCGCGCCGTCTGAGTGGCGTGTTTGATCGCGTAGTGCCCACCCGGATTCATTGGTGTTTCATCCATCCAAACAACCATCGCTTCAAAATGACGCTCCGAACGAGGCAGATTATTCGGATGCACGATCATATCACCGCGGCTCACGTCGACTTCGTCCTCCAGCTGCATAGAGATGGACATGGGCGGAAAAGCCAGTTCCAGGTCCCCGTCATACGTCACAATCGATTTTACACGGGATCTGATCTGTCCCGGGAGTACCAGTATTTCGTCACCCGGGCGGATAACGCCAGATGCGACCGTCCCGGCATAGCTTCTGAAATCCTGATTGGGTCGTAGGACATATTGTACGGGAAATCGCAGATCGATCATGTTCCTGTCACTGAGGAACTGGACATCTTCGAGAATCTCAAGAATACTCTGTCCGGTGTACCAGGGCATGTGGCTACTCTTTGACACCACATTATCCCCATTGAGTGCACTGACAGGTATCACGCGTATATCCGTAATATTCAGCTTCGCCGCATAGTCCAGAAAATCCTGTTTGATGGATTCATAGGTAGCCTCCTCATAGCCCACCAAGTCCATCTTGTTTACGGCCACAATGATGTGGCTGATCCCGAGAAGGGAGGCTATGAACGCATGGCGTCTGGATTGTGTCAACACTCCGTTACGGGCATCAACAAGAACGATCGAGAGGTTCGCGGTAGACGCCCCTGTAGCCATGTTCCGGGTGTACTGTTCGTGACCGGGAGTATCTGCGATGATGAACTTACGTTTTGGGGTGGAGAAATACCGGTATGCGACGTCAATCGTAATGCCCTGCTCCCGCTCCGCCTTCAGTCCGTCGAGAAGCAGGGCAAGATCGGGTGCCTCATCGTCGCGCACCAGCTTCTTCAAGGAAGAGAGGTGGTCCTCATATATATTCTTGGAGTCAGCCAGTAGTCGACCGATCAACGTAGACTTGCCATCGTCCACGCTACCGGCAGTACTGATGCGGAGGAGCTGCTTCGAGGTGTTTTCTTCAATGAAAGTTCGAACATCGTTCATATTTATGTGCTCCAGTGTCCTGAATAGTCCCGTAGCCAGACTGTGCCTAAGGCTACAACTTAGAAATACCCTTCCCTCTTCTTCAGCTCCATCGAACCTTCCTGGTCATGATCTATGATTCGAGTTGACCTTTCCGAAATGCGAACCGTCATCATTTCCGCTATTATGTCGGCGACGGATTTCGCATCAGATCGTATAGCACCTGTACAGGGCGAACATCCCAGCGTACGGAAGCGGCAGCATATCCGTTCAGATTTTTCACCGGGGAGCATCCGCGTGGTGGCGTCGATGGGGATGAGTTGTTCGCCGCGCACTACCACGTCCTGCTCGCGCGCAAAATACATGGGGACGACCGGAATGTCCTCTTTGTCTATGTACATCCAGATATCCAGCTCAGTCCAGTTCGACAGGGGAAAAACCCGGATGGACTCTCCCTGCGCAATTTGGCAGTTGTAGAGGTTCCATAGCTCTGGCCGCTGGCTCTTAGGATCCCACTGGCCGAATTGGTCTCTGAACGAGAACACACGTTCCTTGGCTCTCGATTTCTCTTCTTCGCGTCGTGCGCCGCCGATAGCAGCGTCATAATCGCCTGCCTTCAGAGCGTCCAACAAAGCCTGTGTCTTGAGAAGGCCACAGCATCGCTGGGTACCAAGATCAAATGGATTGGCGCCATCGGTAATGGCCGTCTCGTTACGGTGGACGACCAACTCCGCCCCCAATTCACTCGCCATTCGATCCCTGAATGTGTACATATCCTTGAATTTGAACCCAGTGTCTACATGGAGTAGCGGGAATGGCAGCTTTTGCGGAAAGAAGGCCTTTTGAGCCAACCGCAACATAACGGAAGAGTCTTTGCCCACAGAATACATCATGACTGGATGTTCGAACTCCGAGGCGACCTCACGTAGGATGTGGATACTCTCAGCTTCCAGTTGTTGGAGATGCGATATGCTGTAGTTCGACATAGGTGACTCGATGTAGAATTGACTAGATGGACGTCTTCTTACTGAATGTTAATTCACGATTCTAAGGGCCAAAGGGGATGTGACGATCGGCTGATACACTTGACAGCGGACATCAAAGGCCGGCTTTTCTCGACGATTGTTTCCGATCCCGGAGGGACCATAAATCGATGTAGCCACGAACAACATGACAGTAAAGGAAATTGCTCTTCCTTTGACAACCTGACGACTATCGTGATACAACGTCCTATTCACAGGTACTCCCCAAGTTTATTAACGGCCGCCTCTTCTCATAACCGTCTCATAGAGAGCATCTACGTCCAGGTCCTCGGTCTCCACAGTTTTACCATCTTGACTCAAAAAGCTGCCTGTCTGGACTTTGGCCGGAATCTCACTGTCGGTGATTATTGTATTCTCTGCCGTGAGCCGAGCCGGGCCGTACTCGCGCTTCTTGATGTATGCCAGCAGACCAGCGACTCGTGCGCCTTTGATCGTTGAATTCGCTATGTGCAGCTCGGATCGATCCTTACTCGCTGCACCGGTCCCCACATCTTCCACCACAATTCGGTCAGCCGTGAGTTTACTGTTCTCTCCAACCGATAGCGCTTTGTCGTTAATACGGAGGAATTTTGTATCTGTCATGGTTACATCGCTGCCACTCAGATCGAATGCGTCGCCACCGCCAATCTGGCCTATGTCCTGGAATCGACTGCCTCGAATTGTACCTGCGGAAAAATCGCTGTCAAAGGCATCCGATGCGGTGTCTGAGATGCCAATGTCGTCCAGTTCGAAGTTAGAATGGATGATGTTCAGTGCATCCTCACCCACGTTGCCCGTGAATTGAACCTTATTCATTTTGATGTCACTATAGTAGAAGGTAACACCACCTGTCAGCGACCATGAAGGATATCTTATACCTGAGGTGCTTCGTATGGTAACATGGGCCCACTCTGAAGGAGCTGTGGCCTCCATGACCACGATCCCTTGCCAAGCCGCATTACCATCGGAAGCGGCAAGTCCTTCGAAGACGATCGGTTGATCTGCTGTCCCGACAAAGGAGACCGGTCCTCGTACTAACAAGAAAGCTTGGGGCGCGAACCTAAGCGTCGTGCCGGGCTCTATTTGCAAACTGGATCCCCTCGGCAGAATCACTGGTTCGTGGACGCTCCAAATACCCGATCTTACGCGATATCCCTGACCCTCCCCGGTCCGTTCCAGGAAATCTACGTCGATTCCGGATGTTCCAGGGACTGGGGGACTCGCGAGTGCAGGATGATAGCGGACAGCCCGACTCTCAAATTTCCTGGACTCTCCGGGAATAGTTGAGGTGATTGTGAGCCCGTATTCGGATACGCTTTCCTGCGATTTAATGGGAAGCGCTATGGGAACCGGCGCATTCCCTTTGAATTTAGGCGGAAGGGTGATTGGAAAGGAAATCGGGGTTCTTGTTTCGACGTATGCGGTATCCCCATTCTCATTTATCCAATGGACTGACTGAACGCGGACCTCATGCGGCACCGCGCTCATCAATTCCAATTGATCCCAACCTGAATCGTCCGCTATAATGAATGCGTGCGCCAATTGGGGATAGGTTTTCGGGTCGAGCTTCTTGTTGGCGTATTCCGTCATGAATGTTGCGTAGTCCAATTGAGTGATCTTCTCAATATCACCGAAGATATCCGGGGCCTTTCCAGCAATCTCCGCCCGGTCAAATTCTTCCAAGAGGACGAATTCACTCTGAAGTACCCGAAGATGCTCTTTTTCGAGTTTGTCTAGTGCCAGGATGACGTTCACGTCGTTGAAATGATCCACGAGCCGACTCGCTGTTCGTTTGTAGCTATCAAAGACTCTATTGTCCTCCATGAGGGCAATAGCGATGGGTGAAGCAGTCGTG
>JABIQT010000434.1 GCA_018667995.1 Candidatus Latescibacterota bacterium | reverse complement strand
ATTCCCATGGCTCCTACCGGGGTTGAGATGACTGAACAAACGGCCGATACTTCCTTAGGAGATTCACGCGACGCACCGTAATCAAGCAACCTCAACAGTTCTGTGTTTCCGTTCGCATCTTGCCAATGCTCTCCCCGTCTTTCGAAGAGCCGGGTGCCCCCCGACTTCAATTGCGCCATCACCTGGGGCGGCAACTCGATTTGGCGACCGATCTGTAGGCTTCTGGCCTTTGTCCAGGCGATCTGTTCCGCAATCAATTCGATGGTATCTGATCCCTCTTTGACGATCAAGACAGAAGCGGAGTGGTCATACCTGGTCAGCGAGCGCAATCCATGTAACAGATCGTACAGCAGATCCTTGGGGTCACGACGGTCCGCGATCTTCTGCTCAATCCTTCGGCGAACTGCCCGGGACCGGTCCTCATCGATCGTTCTAACGATATCAGTGAGTGTCTGAGTGATGGAGAATAAGATCTTACGATCGATTGCAGTAAACTGCCGCTCTGCATCGCGGAGTACCAGAACAGCCCAGGGACGCCCGCGGCGATGAATCGGCGCCATCAGTAGATGCTTAGGAATGGATGGTCGCGCATTGGAAATATACTTTGAAATCAGTGCAGCATCCCACTCACTCTTCCTGGGCAGCCGCCAGAGAAAATCGATTCTTGCCTGACCCTTCCGCTGCACGGCCAGGGTTCCTTCCTCAGCCTGAAACATATCCTTGCTGATCCGAAGCCCGTAGACAATGACCTTTCGGACATCGTTAAGCTCGTGGGTACGATCGTGCAGGTCTGTCTGCAGTTGCAGCAGTTTCAGTTGAAGTTGATCCGTCTGGTTCACCGGAATATTCCCTGGGGTGCAAGTGAGATGGCTCTAGCGTGCCAGCTCAAGCTAATAAGGTATACTATTTAACAAAGGAAAAACGCGCTCAAGGACAATGAGGTCTGGAGACGATCTAGAAATCCCAACCTACTCTTGCGGGTGGGACCCGCAGAATGTGGTCAAGCTGCGCCAGGAGTGATACGGGCGCGGATAGCTCGTCGGTAGCCGATAGGCCACTTGCGGGGCGGACACCCAGCCATAGTCTCGTGAATGCGCCAACTGACGCCGTCATGGTGGGCAGTTTTGCGTCCTCTCCCAGATCTGCCTTAGATTCAGGACCTAGGGCGATAATGTAGTCTCCAGCCACACCACTCCAGGGCGAAGAGGAATCCAATGCCTGTCCGATGGGATCTGAGAGCTTCAGGTTAAACCGAACGGTTTCACCCGGGAGGTGTGTTTTTTCAAGACAGCCGGGCATATCGCAGATACGCATCTGCCAATAGGCATTTGCACGCAGATGCTGTTCATATTCAGTTCGCGCAGTGACGGTCCGTCCCCTGAACGGCTGCCTCACGAGATCCTGCAGTTGAATATCAGCGGGTTCAACAAGGCTAACCAAACGAATCTGATCTCCCAGTGATTTCAGCAAGGCAAGCAATTCCATCAACTGTCCGTATGTCTGATAGGCCAGAAACTTGATGTGATAGGGTCCAGATTCGTCCTTGCCAATCACCCAGAAGAAGTGACTGAGGGCGCCGTCAGGTCCGTCACAATATCCAAGTCCAAATTCACGCTCATTCCAGCCCAATTCTGCTTTGGTAACCTCAACGGGTAGCAGATTGCAGCCTCCATGGCCGCGCATTCTGGACAACATGGCTTCATGTACCATCTGGGCGTCGTCCTTACTAAGACGCCGCGGCGGACGAAATACCGCGTCAAGATTCAGATCGGCGGGATCGAAACGTATCATGTGCTCATATCCGCCCGTCCCAAATCCCAGGCGGTCGTAGAACCCTTGCTCAAACATAGATAGTACACAGACCTGCGCCCCATCTACTACGTCTGCGGCAATCACCTCGGCTGTCAGGCGCCCTGCGAAGCGCTGCTTCCGAGCCACACGGCTAGTGGTCACTCCTGTAATAACTGACAGCCGCAATTCCTCTTCTAGATAGCGCACACTTCCAGGTGCTGAAGCAACGAGACATTCTGCTTCACCATTTAATTCAGCGACATGGACGCGTCCCCCTCCCCCGGCCAGGAACTCATCCATGTTCCTCTCCTGGTCCTTGTTTGAGATCCAGTGACACTCATACCAGATACGATGGGCCGCTTCGCGGTCCACATCTGCATTGTAAGGGCGGCCAATCATATCGCAATTCCAAGGCTGGTTATACGAAACTCTCTATGAGCTTGATGCTCTGCTCGTCAAGTTTCAGGTAGTCGCCGATTTCAAACCGATTGCCATCCACATCGGTCAGTAACAATCTCGTATCGGTTACCCAGTACGTGTTCTCATGCCCGCGCGTTACAAAGTCCCGGGCTCCCCGATCCGTCTCCACCTGCCAATAGGTTACACCAAACTCCATCTGGATTGAGGCCACCCGGATGATTTCGGCCTTAAGATATCTTCGCGCGAGTTCCTCGCGTATGACCTCTCTGGATATATCATCCAACTCAGACACGTCTTCAATAAACGCCACCTCTTCGTTCTTTACGTCAAGCAGCGATATATACTTGTCTGGAAAGGAGACCGGCGATGCCTGAACCGGCCTGACACGGATATAGGAGCGTTCATCTTTCACGGTCATCCGTGGCGTGTTCTTTGGAGCCCTGAAAACACGAATCTCATCGGCTGTGTATGGGTTTTCAGGCGGATGTTCTATTCCGGTCTCGAAGTCCAAAACGATCTCTTCAGGTTGCGTACCGTTGTTTTCTACAGTCATGAGGATTTTCCTGGTCACAGTCGATTATTGAGACATTTCCGTTAGCTAACAGCACATGCAGTCCGTTTACTTAGGAATCAGATTGGGATCGTCTTTCCCGCCTCCGACTCCCATAACGGCTGTTGTAGACCGCTGCGTTTCTACCATGCGGTAAAAGTGCCCCTTCTTCTCCATGAGCTCCTTGTGCGATCCCACCTCCGCAATGCCACCCGCGTCCAATACTACCAATCGATTGGCGCGGCGAAGGGTAGACAATCTGTGGGCAATCGCAAATGTAGTACGACCCTTTACGAGACGCCCTATTGCTTCCTGGATGAGCTTCTCTGTATGCGTGTCTACCGATGATGTGGCCTCATCGAGAATCAGTATGCGAGGATTGTCGATAATTGCACGGGCAATAGAGATTCTCTGCCGTTCTCCTCCTGAAAGTTCACGGCCGTTCTCGCCCACCTGGGTATCATAACCGTCT
>JABIQT010001160.1 GCA_018667995.1 Candidatus Latescibacterota bacterium | reverse complement strand
GTCACCCGTAGCCCGGCCAGCCCCGATAGGCGAATCACCATCAATCTGCCCCAGGAAATTCCAATCAAAACCAAGCTTTTGAGATTCGTTTCGGTCGAAAGCAACGATCTCTACTTCTATCATGACCTGCTTGCTTGGTACGTCCAATGCCGCAATGACCTCGCGAAGTTCGACGATGCGTGGCGGGGTATCCGTGACCACAAAGCTATTCGTGCGTTCATCAACAATGTAGTTGGTAGTATATCGGTTAACGATGGTTTCCAGCGTTTCCAGGTCAATGAAATTGACCAGGATTCTCTCTGTGACACGACCAGAGAACGAGAGATTCGACTGGTTGATCAAGAAGATTCTACCCGTTTCGTTAGCTTCATACCACAGTCCGTTTGCCTTCAGTATGGCTTCGAAGGCTTCCATGACCGGGATGTTCGTAATCTGCCCAGTCACGGAGTTCGACTCGATAGATGGATCCAAAAGAATACTGACCCCTATCTCGTCTGCAAAGAAAGCAACCGCGTCTGCTAGTGGCGTGGATTCCAACTGTATTGTAATAGTACCTTCTTGTGCTCGTACCGCCGAATGCATCATCATGGCGGAAAACAAGAGCATCAGGCACAAGCGAATACGCGTCATTCGTATCGTCCGTGGTAGAAGTTGAAACGGTCTGTATGCCAGGTTACGTGGATATCGCTGGTAATTCTGGACTGGAGTCTTGCCTAATATAGACGAAAAGATCTTTAGTTCAAGAAGAAAGTAGGTCCCATGTCAAATTTCGAAATGGGGCTCAGCCGCCGAGTCCCCTTCTGGCTTTTTCAAGCGTGATACTCTGGCCTCGCCAACTGAAAACCACACTCGATTGGCTGATCGCTGTAATCTCAGCACCTTGAATGACACTACCAATTTTATATCGCTTGCCTTTGATCAACACCTGGGGAGAGTTCGATCTGTAGAATATGGCGTTTATGTCACTGCCGCGTATGGGAAACCGTGCCTGCCTGACCGGCTTCAGTGATCGCCTGATTCCCGCTCCCACATCCTGTCTCAATGAGACAAGCGGGATCATCGGGTCCCTGTTTCCCTCACTGGTACTGAGCGAGTCACCGGTGAGAGATGTCATGATGAGGCCCAAAATCTGAGTAGGGGCGTTGCTCCCGCCAATATCGAGTTGGCCGAAGTCCGCGCCTGTATTCCCAGAGGACATAAACGAAAATAGACTACCCTCGGCGGACGGATCGAGGAGATCAGCATCGATCTGATATATTATAACGATTCCGAGAATGGGCAGTGAAAGAGCCAGAAGAATTGTCTTTTTTAGCTGGTTCATCAGTAGTCTCCCGTTCCTGATCTAGTCAGACGGTGATGCTGTACCGATTGCCAGGCACGAGGCTTGTCGTCGTACCACTTGTGTCGCTGTTCGACCTGATTGGTTTCTTGGGTAACGGAACGGTCAGTACACGCAATGTAAACTGACCTTGTGCTTTCCCTGAACGATCATCCATGCGTGCGACCGTCATATTCGACACGGTATAGTAGTTGTTTATAATTTCCAATCGAGAAATAAACTCGTTGAGCTGGGCATATTGACCCTCGACCGATACTAGAACTCTACGTTGGAGAAAGCCTGAATTCAACTGCTCTACGGACGAATCTGGTGTGATTCCAATAATTTTTACATTAGCCTTTAAAGCAACGGTGTCTAGTGATGCTCTAAAAAGTACAGGGTCATTGCGCTCAGTGATTCGCTCCTTAAACTGGGCGAGCTGGGTAGCAGTGTTCTTCAATATGACATATTCCTCGGCAGCCTGCCTGTCCATACGAGCTTCATCAGACCTATCAAATAGTGGGCTAAGAAAAATGAAATACACGGCAGCCGTAGGAATAATATATCCTGAGATAGAGACGATTAGCCATGTACGAGGTGTGAACTGCAGCTTAGGCATCGAATCTTATGCCTTCCTGTATCACACATACTACCACAAATGTCGCTACTTCCTTTGTGCCAAAGCGTTCACGGCCGACTACGAGATGATTGATATCAGAAAAATGCTCCATGAAAACAGTATCTGTTCTCAGCGCACCCAGAAATCTATCCAAGGACGGCGATCCGGCAGAACCGTCGGGTATGAGAACCATTCCTTCGATTACAAACTCTCCAAGAGGTTTCGGCGGTTGTCGACGACCCCCTTGGGGTGTCGCGAAATGCGTCGTAGAGGCGCGGCACGACAGCTTGTTGAGCCATCCATCATCTGGCAGATGCGATTCAATCTGCCTCATCTTCTTTGACCAAAGTAGACTTTGTGATTGGATGGATGTTAATACGCCCTTAGAGGTTTGAAGCTGCTGGGCGAGCCGGAGGACATCTTCTCGCTTCAGGCCAGGCG
>JABIQT010000606.1 GCA_018667995.1 Candidatus Latescibacterota bacterium | reverse complement strand
GGCGGCGATCCATTTGGGTAGCCTGCTCCGGCCTATGTGTCAGCCGCAGAGCTTTCTTCGCTCGATCTATGCCTGCAGCAGTAACATTGTAAAATGAGTGAAATCGATTCGGGACTCAGGGGGTGGCAGATTGGGGCAGGCATACGAGTTACGACCATGGAACTTGATCATGATCGGAGCATGCGTTAGGACCGCACGTCAGGTGAATTTTCGTCCCACATCCTGGAGGGGTACACAATACTTTCACTCAAAATGCTGGCTGGAATCTTCGGTCCGGTACAGAGTTGCCAGTACATCGTAAAATTGAAGAGGGCTGACTCGAACGCCATTGACATTAACCGTCCAATGCAGGTGGGCAGCCGTCACCCTGCCTGTGGCGCCAGACAGTCCCATAAGCTGCCCTTCTTCGACCCATTCACCTGTTTTGACCTCGAGTTTACTCATGTGGGAATAGCTGGAGTATATGCCCATCCCGTGTTCGATCAGAACATGGTTTCCTGAGTAGAACAGGTTCTTCGCTAACTTGACGCGGCCTGACTGTGCCGCATACAGGGGGGTGCCCGCATAGGCTCGCATGTCGAGCCCTGAATGAACGCTGCGCAGTTGTCCGTTGAAAACGCGACGGGACCCGTATTCACCCGTGATGGTTACCTTCTCCGTCGGCATCCGGAAAGGGCCGTCCATCAGCAACGAGTCGCGGACCGAGATGTAGGCGGCCCCAATCTGCCTGCGTTCCCGCGCTATACGCCTGTAATCGGCAGCGGACGGTGTAACGCGGCTCTGTGGCACACCCGTTATACGTGTCGAAGGGTACGTTCCAGATACCACCGCGAAGGGAATCGCGCGCTCGTAGAATATATCATCCTCCGTCCACATCACCCGCAGGGTATCCTCGTAGGGGCGCGCATAATAGTCAATACCAAGCATCGCAAACAGGGCGTCATCTTCCTCGGCGGGATGCGGGTACAAGCGCAGTGCGGTAGTGTCTCCGATTCCAACTGCAATGTGGCCGAGTGCGACCGTGTCTGCCTGTATGATCTCGAGCAGCAAGGTCTCGCCATTGGCCACTTGAGCGCCTGAGACACGAGTTTCCAGGGCGGGAGCGCCCACCAGCATACGCTGGTATTGGAACGAGGGGTAAGCGGCAATTATCAGAAAGACGATCACCGATGCGGCAATTAGCTTCATGTATCAGTCTTCATTCAAGATTGTGTGGTAGGACGGGTTTGTCAATTCGGGTGTATCGGTGCTCACCCATGTGGAATTACGAAATTGTCTTCAGCACCGCACCTACTACATCCAGGACAATATTCATATCGTCTGTTGTATGGGCGCTGCTGAATCCGTGGTGGCAAGGCGCCCCACCATAGTCGTGAAAATAAACGCCACGTTTGGCACATTCGCCTACAAACGTAAGCATGAGATCCTTGCGATGGTCCAACGTGTCCTCATAGCAGACAGGAGGTTGCTCGACGCCCATTACCAGGCCAAATCGGGCTCCGTGACGTGGTGCATGCAAAGGCACGCCCGAATCCGCGATGATCTTATCCAGGCCTTTGTAGAACTCGTCACCTACCACTGCCAGATCGGGATAGAATGATCGTGAGGTGACCGCTTTACAAAAGGCCAGGCCTGCAAGGATATTCGGTAGCGGTGCATTAAAGGTACCGCTGTGCTGTACGTCTCCCACAGGCTTGAACCGATCCATCATTTGGTCCGGCCCGCAAATTGCCGATAGGGGAAGCCCGCCTCCCAACGCCTTGCCAATGGTGCAGATATCGGGTATGACCCCGAAATCCTGCTGCGCTCCGCCGGCACTTTTCTTGAATGAGGTCTGCACCTCGTCAAAGAACAGGATAACGTCGAACTCCCGTGTAAGTTCTCGTAGTCCTTCCAGATAACCGGGCTGTGGCGGGATACCTGCCGTATTGAAGTTGACGGGTTCAAGAATAACGGTTCCAATCTCTCCGATATTTTCTTCAAGAGCCTTTCGTGTGGCACCCAGATCGTTGAACGGTGCCGTCACGATAAACTGGGTAAGCGGCTCGGGAATCCCAGCCGATTCCCTATACTTTGAGGGCGCGTCCATGGCTTCGCGTGGTGGATGGCCACCGATATAAGTATGTTCGTGATATCCGTGAAAGTGCCCCGTGAACCGCAGGATCTTGTCTTTGCCCGATACGGCGCGACAAAGGCGTATGGCATGAAGCGTGGCCTCAGATCCTGAATTGGTGAAGCGAATTTTCTCCGCACAAGGAATCATCTCGCACAGCATTTCGGCGAGCTGTATATGGTAGGGCATATCTGCCGCGCAGCAGATACCTAGTTCCGCCGCCTGTATAAGTGCTTCATGGATGGCGGGATGGTTGTGGCCCAGTAAGGCCGCACCGTGTCCGCATGACATGTCGATGTATTCACGTCCATCCACATCGGTGAAGCGTGCCCCATCCGCCCTGGCTACGTATACCGGTGAACCTATTCCCTGATTGAGGCGCGTCGAAGAGCAGACCCCACCAGGCAGCACAGTTTTGCCCCGCTCGTACCATTGTGCATTGGAGACTTCAGTCATGATGTGTGTCCTGTCATATCCCCTGCCCAACCGGCGTCGTTCATTACCTGCAGGTCCTCGACGGGGAATACAGGTTTCGATACATTGGTGAATGAGACCGTGTCCAGAAAAGGAGTTGCACAGCCTGCCGCTCCACAATAGAGGATTCCCGCGGAAAATGGCTCGTAGTCCACACGAAATCCTTCCGGGCTTTTTGCGATGACTATTTTGAAAGATCGTGGATCCAATCCTGCCGCTTCATAGAGTTGAGGAGAACTGCCCGGGCCCGTGGCCTCCACCAGAACTACGGTCACATCACGAATCCTGACTACCGCCATACGTCCCATATCAACAGGAAGATTATGACCGCCGTGTCCTGTGAGATGATAGGTCAGGCTTCCGATTCGCTCGATCTTTGAAGATACGGATATGGGGTCGGAGTAGGGATCAACGTGACCGCCTATTTGGAGGTCGACTTGTTGCCCCGCTCCCGTCTGGTGGCACATCGCAACGGAGAGGGGGTCGACACAGAATGTCAACGCTCCCCCATGAGGAATGTCACCCGCCACCAATGCCCGGAGAAGAAGCGTGCTGTCTCCGGGAGCACCACTGTTGGTGGCATCGTGACTTTCGGATACGGCCACTGGCCCTCCTTCTATGGCCATGGCCGCGTCGAGCAAATCACCGGGTGCGACAAATGGAGTCTCACGGTGATATCTTGTGTCCCAGCAACTCTCGGCTATCTCCATATGGTCCATGGGTGCTCTGTCGCCGGAAAAGGCCTGATAGAAGGTCCAGCCGAGCTCAGGCTCATCAAACCAGGGCTGAACCATATACAGTCCCATTGAGAAAACATCATCACGCTTCTCTGCAGCGACAATCCGGTTCCAGAGGTCGACTTGGATGCCCCTATCTGTGGTGCGCCCTTCGCTTGCAACTACCATAGGGATCTTCCATGCGAGTATGTTAGGGCGTTCACCGGACATGATTAATCTACCCAATGCTCGTGCGGCCCGTTGACCACAGCTGACGTGGTCGATGTGAGGAAAGGTGTGATATCCCACAAGCACATCCGCGTTCTGCACCATTCGCTTCGTCACGTTAGCATGGAGATCCAAGGTCGCCACAACGGGCACATTAGGTCCCACTGTCTTTCGTACGGCTTCGAGTACGTGCCCAGAGACATCGGGGTCATCTTCAGACGACTGCGCACCGTGCAAGGACAGCAGTATACCGTCAAAGGTCTCCGTCTCGAAAGGCTTGATAGTGGAAGTGGTAAGATTTGCGAGCAGACCTGGCTCAAGGGGACCGTTCGACCAGGCTACAGCCCGTACTAATCCTGTCCATTTGACTTCTTGGTCCAAGACATCCGGGAGACTCTGAAATCCGGCCAACTCGCCCACATCTCCATAATTAGCCATGATATCCGGGCCGGTGGCAAATCCGTAGACATCAAAATCCGACTGTTTGGTGGGAATCGGATTGAGCGTGTTTGTTTCCTGCAGAATCTGCCCGACTGCTATCCGCTTCATGGTCTCTCCGCTATTATTGGTATGTGCTTGATTATAGGTGAAATTCACGGTACAATCCAGAACAATTTCACTATGAATCTCAAGGCACAACGGCACTCAGACGTTCACCATCTATGGTTCGATACTCTGGCTGGCTTGGAGGGCATTTTGGTCACACGGGTAGGGCTTTTGCGCCAATGACCACTTTTCCTTATCGCCTCGTTCACACTCTTTCTACAATCTGGTACTGTTAGGTACTAGTCTTCCACACTGCGGCAACGGGAGCGGCAGATGGATGACATAGCATCGTGGTATCGCAGGCGACCAGCGGAGAGGACGAGGAGGTTCGGCATAGTGGATTTACAGAGCCTGTGGAGCGGCTTCAGGATATGGTCTTCGGCTGTGCTTATGCCCGGCTGGGTAACTTTCACCTGGCACGGGATGCATCTCAGGATGCATTTATGGCCGCTTATAGGGATCTGCGAAGTCTCAATAATCCTCAGGCTTTTGCTGGTTGGCTTATGCGTATTGTCGTGGGACGGTGTGACGGGATAATACGTACTCGCCGAGTCAAGGTTCGGCCTTTGGATGAGGTGGATCAGACTTCCATTCTTGGGGACATTTAGGGAACGGTTCAGGTAGTCAGTCTGGATCCCAAGAGGTAGGCAAAGGACGCCCTCTGGAATTCTGTCTGTGGCGGATATCCCGACATACTCGGATTCGTGCTGAGGCACATCGATCTCGAAGGGGACGATCCCAGGTGGTTTCGAGTTCTGGTGCAATCAGTGCGTTATTGGGGGGCGGATCAGAGACCCGCGTCGGATCGAGGCAACTGGCTTGAGGTATTGAGGATGCTACTGGATCATGGCGTCGATCCCAATGTGGCTTCGGGGCCTGATCAGAATCTGACAATGCTTCACACGGTGGTCTCGCGAAACGGTCCAATCTCGGAATCCGAGCGTGTCGCACACGCTGCTATGTTACTGGACAAGGGCGCCGATCTGCGGGCCATCGATAGAAATCTGCAGTCGACTCCACTAGGGTGGGCGTCCCGATGGGGCAAAACGGAGCTCGTTGGGTTGTACCTGGATCATGATGCCGATCCAAATCTCGCTGGTGAGCCCTGGGCCAAGCCGCTGGTATGGGCTGAGAAGTATGGCCATGGGGATATATCTGCAGTGCTTCGGGGTCGTGGGGCGACAGGAATCAGCGACTGACAGATTCGACCAATTAGAATTTGGTGTTTTCAAGTAGGGGGCTAATAGTTCGCCCACTGCGGGTGCAAGTCGTTGGCTGGACTATTGGTGAGGTTAGTGAGTGCAGCATTCCCGAGATCATATACGAAGATGTCATTCTTGCCCCCATTTCCCGGTCCCGCAAAGACGATCCGCCGCCCGTCAGCAGACCAATCTGTTGCGAAATTCCAATTAATGCTGTAGTCAAACTCGAATTTGATTTGGCTGACAGCAGTGTTCTCGGTGAGGCAAGCGATGTCCGTCCCGTTGGCGTTCATGGTATACAGATTCAAGCGGCCGTCCCTATCCGACAAGAAGGCGATTTCTGAACCGTCCGGTGCATACGATCCCGCGAAATCGGAACCGTCGTCCTTGGTCAGATTAGTAGGCGCGGATCCGTCCCTATTCATAGTATAGATCTCATAATTGCCATCGCGCCTCGAGGCAAAGACTATTTTTCGACCATCTGGAGAGAATGACGGCGTCCGATCCCCATCCGGGGATGGCGTCAGATTGGTCTCACCAGACCCGTCGACATTGATCACATAAATATCCATGTCCCCATCAAAGTATGGTGGTCCGTCGGTCGTCACTTTGTGATACACAAGCTGACTCGCATCGGGCGACCAGCTCGCATCGTAGACATAATGTGGATTTGAAGTCAGGCGTCGTACGTCGGATCCGTCCAGCCCACTGACGGCGATCTTCCAGCCGCCGTATCGATAGGTCGTAAAGGCAATCTGTTTGCCGTCAGGCGAAATATGGGGATGGTATTCACCCCTCCCTGCCACAGTGGCTGGCACTATCACTTCAACGTTTGTACCATCGGGAAACATGGCGTAACATGCCATGGTGCGTGGTTCATCCATATTCGATGCAAAAATGATATGTTCCACGGCGCCCTGGCCGTATGCGGTGGAGAGTGACAAGGCCGCCAGGATAGCTACGACTGTGCTGGTTGTCAGGTGCCGCCATTGCGAACTAAGATTTAGCATTAATTCCCTTTTTGAAGATCCTGGTATAGGGGGCATACAGACGCTGTATGAGCTGGGACACCGGATCTAAGGCCTTCCTGCTGTCGATGCATTGACGATTTGATGCATTCCCTCAGGTCTGGCACTTCTCTATGAAGGCCAGGGACTGTGCCACTACCTCGTCGTTGATCGGAATGTGCCCCCGGTCTGAATAGTGCACGAATTCATGCGGGGCGCCCACCGCCACCATCTTCTCTTTCATAGCTATAGCTTGATGAATAGGTACCGAGCCGTCGTCGTCTGAGTGGAGCATCAGAATGGGGCGGTTCTCTCTTGTAATATGTGTCAAAGGGGACGCATATTCGCGAGCATCGTCCCATGGTTCTCCGGTCGGTAGCCACCCTGAACCCCAATCCAGCTTTTGAAGATCGTAAGCGCCCGATACACTGATGGCCGCTGTAAAGTCATGAGGCTGATCTTCCCATCCACCGGTCAATCCAAATTTCCCCTTGCCGAGGGTAGCAGCAAGAGAAACCATGTGGCCACCGGCAGACATCCCGATCAGGTAAAACCGATCCGTGTCTAAATGATACATCGATGCATGTGCATGAATCCATCGAATCGCACATAACATGTCCTGGTAACAGGCCGGAGCTGGAGTGCATGTGACCAGTCGGTAGTCGATGCTCATGGCAAAATAGCCTGCTTCCGCCCACTGTTTAACGTTGATGGCACCGGAGTCTTGGCGATCGCCTCGTATCCAGCGTCCGCCATGCACCGACAGAATCACAGGAAATGAATCGCCCTCATCGGGCACGGCTATATCCGCAAGAAGACCGGCCCCCAGAACTTGTCCGTATACTACATTCTCTGCATACATGCGTTCTCCTCAGTTCTCGATCGGAGCAGTCAGTAGAGCATGTCCACGATGGGCTGCTCTTAGAGGACCCCGAAACAGAATCAATCACCCAATCCACGCACATCGACCACGCCATGTGCCGGGAGCTTCCAGTGTTTCAGTGCGTCCGTTGTTGCGGTAATAGTCTCATAGTTATAGAGATACAGCCATGGCGGATCCTCGTTGAGTATTCTGAAGCACTGTTGATATATCGCTTCTCGCGCTTCGTCGGAAACGGTCAGTGTTGCTTGATCAAGCAGAGATTCCACTCGGGAATTGTGATAGTGTTGCCACCAGGATCCTTCAAAACGGGCGTCAATTTTCTCTTTCAGAACACGGAAGGTGCTTAGAGGAGACGAATCGAATATGCACATATCATGAATCTTCTTGAGTCTGACATTATGGGCATAGGCTTCCCTGTCTTCGGTGTAAACGATCTCCACATCGACACCTATCTCCCGCCACATCTCGGTCACAATCTTCGACAACGGAACTGCTTCGTTTGGTAGCGACGTAGGGCTATCCAACGTGAGCCGAATACCATCGCTGAAACCAGCATCACTGATCAGACTACGAGCTTTGTCGATGTCGTAGCTCTGGCCTGCTTCCGCCTCGTCGTATCCAAAATGATGGGGACTTACAAATCCTGTGAGAGGGCATCCTGCGCCACCAAGAATTTGAGTGATTACGGCGTCCCTATCGATGGCCAGGTTCAGCGCCTGTCGGATTCGAGGATCCCGTAAGGGCCCCTTCTGGGCACTGAAGATGATGATAAATGCGGTCGTACCCCTCGATTGCTGGAAGCGCGCGTCCGCGGCGCCATCAGTCACATCCGGCGGCAGCGACGTGGCTATCTGTGCCTCTCCGTCATGGAGCATCCTTACACGTTCGCCCGGGTCCGATTCCACACGCCATGTTACTTGGTCGAACACGGGCTCCCCGTCGAAATATTGGTCGTGTTTTGACATAGATAGCGCAACGCCCTGTTCGTAGGATTCAAAGCGGTAAGGTCCTGTGCCTAAGGGATGATACTTGAACTCAGAGCCAAGGCGCTCGACCTCTTTCGGGGGAAGGATGTATCCGGTCACGAGTACGTCGAGCAAATCGGCCATGGGTTCGGAGAGCGTAATCCGCACCGTATGGGCGTCGGGCGTTTCAATATGCATTCCCTGGAGGTATTGGTTGTACACACCGGGTGCCCCTAATGTGACCCCCATGTCCGGGCGGGACATCCGTTCCAGACTAAAGCGCACCGCCTCGGAATCACAGGGAGTGCCGTTGTGAAAAACAACCCCTTTGCGCAATCGGAAGGTCCAGGTACGTGCGTCTTTGCTAATATCCCAGGACTCCGCTATTGCGGGTTCATATTTCATCTGGGCATCGTATCGGACGAGGCCATCAAATAGGGCATCCAGCACGGTCAGCACGTCCTTACTGTCTGTACAGTCATGAGGTTCCTCCATACTGAGTCTGGCCTGGGCTATTGTTATGGTTTTACTCAAGGTGGTATTTCCTCCGGATAGATGATTTGCAGCGGAGACGCCTATTTACGTGTGCGTGTTGTCTCGGTGGCGTTTCTCAGCCATTTTCACTAAAGTGCCCAAAATAAAAACTCGTCTCTCCATCAAAGCCGATCTCCTGCCGTTTCTCGTTCTATCGGTGGTACGGGTCCTCTAGCGATCGTTTAGGTCGAGATGGCATGCCACCTGTCTTCCCTCTCCTACTTCACGGAGCGTGGGGCGCCTTGTGAAGCAGTCATCGAACGCCACGGGACAGCGAGACTGGAAGCAGCAACCGGCCGGAATATCTGACGCGGAAGGGACGTCGCCAGTTATTTCTACGGGATCTGTTACAGCGGGTCCGTCTATGGATGGCGCCGCAGCGAGAAGCGCTCTGGTGTAGGGGTGCAAAGGAGCGGAGAATAGATTCTCGTTACTACCCGACTCGACGAGGAATCCCAGGTACATCACTCCAATCCGGTCGCATATGTGGCGCACTACGGACAGATCATGACTAATCATTAAACAAGAAAAGCCAATTTTCTCCTTCAGTTCCATCAG
>JABIQT010000857.1 GCA_018667995.1 Candidatus Latescibacterota bacterium | reverse complement strand
GGCATCGGGTCCGGAGCGTCTGACGGTAGCGGGACAGTTAGGTATTCCGCAGGTCATATGTCCGGGAGGTACGGAACACCTTGGCCTTCTCGTGCCGCCAAATGAGGTACCGGAACAGTATCGTAGTCACAAGTATACGTTCCATACGCCAATAATTCTCGCTCCACGCCTCAAAGGTGACGAAATGGTAAGGGTTGCGAAAGAGATCACTTCCCGACTGTCCCATACGAAGGATCGCGCCTTCTTTATTATGCCCACGAAAGGCGTCAGTCGCTATTCCGCTGAAGGGATGGAGCTCGAGGAATCCGAAAGTGATGAGGCTTTCTTCAACGAAATCAGATCATCCTTACCCGCCAATTTTGAGCTTATTGAGCGCCCGACGCACGCGGAAGACCCTGCCTTCGTGAAGGAAGCCGTGGACCTGCTGGTTTCCCTGATAGAGGACGGATGAGTACTTCCGCAAATCTGGCCCACAACCCGGAGACCGAGGCAGGAATTCTGATTCGTTATCCGGGCGCTGACAGCTGACCGTTGCGACAGATCTGATCCTTCGCTTAAGGCAAGGCGGAATTTCGCATGGATCACCTGCTATCAAGCCATCTCTTCACGGCGGATGATCTCATCCTGGGCCTCGCGCGTCATATCGACAAACGCGGCACTGTAACCGGTTATACGAATCATAAGGTCCCTGTAGCGCTCCGGATCCTCCTGGGCGTCGCGCAACTCCTGAACTGAGGCAAAGGAGAGCTGGACCTGAAGACCTCCCATTTCAAAGTACGTCCCCAGAAGTTCCGATAGCCTTCGAAGTCCATCCGGGCCCGCGAAGAGCGCTGGCTGCATCCGCAGATTCAGTGCTCCAGAGTTGAATCGATTGAACGGGAGCTGAGACATGGAACCCATCATGGCGGTCAGTCCGTTTGTGCACGATCCTGGGGAAGGTGAGGTATTCTCGCTGATGGGCTGATCAGCCTGACGTCCGTCCGGTGTGGCACCCAGGTTTTCCCCAAAGGGGATATGGCGCATATCCGTCTCCAGGCACCGGAAGATACTTACTTCGTCCTCGCAGCCGAGGCGGCTGACTTTGTCGATCTCTTCCGTGACGATTTCCAGTAATCGCACTGCGTGGCGGTCGGCGCTCTCGTGACCCTGTCCATACTTGGGGGCCCGTAAACAGAGCTGCCGGAGGCGTTCCTCATGGGCAAAGTTATTCTGAAGGGCCTGCAGAAGTTCATCCATCGGTGCCTTGCCCGTCCTGAATACCACTTCGTTGAGAGCGGCGATGCTATCGACCGCGGAAGCCAGACCCGTAATGGACAATATCATATTCGGATATTTGACGCCTCCCACGGCCCAGGATCGCGCTTCCGCTACCGGACCGTCAAGAAAGCAGTCATCCACCCTCAGGATGCCTCGCGTGCGTTGATCCCAGGATTCTCGCTCCGTCCTGAAACGATCGGTGTGTTCCTCGAATTCCTTCCTCATCCGGAGTCGGAAGCTCTCAAAAACGTCCTCGACTGTCGACATGCGACTGGCCTCGGCCAGTAGGGTGGTCCGCAGCAATCGGGGCAACTGTACGAAATAGAGATAGACTGACCGTTGTATACCTGGGATATCTGGCCAGTTGCATCCGTGCATCGTGTATTTTACTGCGTCATCGGGCTCAATGCCACTGTGGATCATTGCCGGGATGACCTGTTCGTCGCTGTAAACCATCATGCTGCTGTTATCGCGCATCTTTTCGCAAGCGAGGTGCCAGGCGGGTTCCGGGATATCATGTGTGTACCGCACAACGACTACTGGATTTTCAAATCGCGGAACGATTCGTTCGAGGAACAGTGCGGTCAGATCGTTGACAACGGGGGAGTCGTCTTCCCTTCGACCAGCGAGGATGACATACTGCGGAGCGTCATAGGTCAGGTTGCGCGCCCACCCGGTGTCTTTCTCGGTGCTGTGACTCATCTGATGTTCGCCGCGCCCCAGGATCAGATTGTTCTTGCAGTAGAAATCCTCGATCAGATCTCCTGCATCTTCGGCGGTCAGACGGCCCTCAGCCAGATCATCGAGGTAGAAGGGGAGCAGTAGTTCGTCCATTCGACCGAATGTCAGGGTCGCGTTGCAGGCTACCATGGTGCAATAGACGTGTCCGACGAGCCACATGAGCTGTATGGCCTCGCCGAAGGTGGCAGGAGGGTGGTCAGCAATCTGGTCGCACCATGACGCGGCACCTTCCACACCCGCCTTCCGTCCCGCCGCGGCGTATCTGCGGGCGTATTGACGAAACGCCTGATATACCTGCACGGCGCCGCGCAGGTAATCCAGGTGATGCTCCTCTTCTCCCAAAACCGTTCGTCGCTTCAATTCCTCCTGAGCGAAATTCTCTAACCCGGAAAGCCCATAACGCAGAAGTCTGTCCCAGGCAAAGCACTCATGACCTCCGTCAGGCATCCAAGCGGGAATACTCTTTCCGTTCCAGGCAGCAACCGTAGCACGAAAGAACACCTCGCCTGCTTCATCTGGCACTTCCTCATCGATTCGACCGAAGATCAGGTCATCAGACGATACAGGTAACGTAATATTGTCAAGCAGGTAAAAAAGACCTTCTCCGAGTTGAAGCGGCTGCGAAGTACCCGCCACCAGATCATTCGCTTTTACGGTTAATCTGAGCCGTTCAAGCGTAGTGCTGCGTACAGGTTTGTAGCGAAGTGCGTTCACAGCCTCATCAACTCGCGTAGAGCTACCAGCGGGGAGATGGTCAGATGGCGGGGGGACAAAAACGGGCTTTGTGCGATGTTCAGCGTTAGAAACGGTCATGCCTCATCCTCCGTGTCTTCATGTCGTTGCCTGCCGAAGAAGCGACAGTCTCAACCCACGTGTACGTCCAGGCCAAACGGACGGACCCATCCAGCGATTTCCTGCATACGTTCGGAGTCTGGTGGGTCCACATCCCGCAACTTGTATGCTTCCCGGTCCAGTCGGCTGTATTTGGCTTCACCAAGTTTGTGGTATGGGAGTAACACTACCCGCGTTATTTCCTTTGCACAGGCGAGAAACTGAGCGGCTCGTTCTACGGTCTCCCGAATATCATTAATCCCGGGTATTATGGGCATGCGAACTTCAATGGGAACACCATAGTCTCCGATGCGTGGAAGATTCTCCAGGATTCTTTCATTGGGGACACCGGTATGCTGCTTGTGGCTCGCGGTATCCATCTGTTTTATGTCGTAAAGCACCAGGTCGGTGTACGGCAGGATCTTTTCGAAAATCCGCCAAGGTGTCTGTCCGGTGGTATCTACCGCCGTGTGCAGACCTTCAGATTTACATTGCTTGAGTACCGCCAGGGCAAACTCATACTGGAATGTTGGCTCACCGCCTGACAGGGTGATCCCGCCTCCCGAATTCTCATAAAACGGAATGTCCTTTCTCAGCTCCACCATCACTTCC
>JABIQT010000445.1 GCA_018667995.1 Candidatus Latescibacterota bacterium | reverse complement strand
GTAGGAGATTTCCGGGAGGATCTGTTCTATCGCCTGAGCATTTTCCCGATTCGCCTACCGCCGTTGCGTGAACGAGTCGACGATATACCCTTGCTCGTCAACCATTTCCTAAAGATCGCCGAAGAGCGATTCGGGGTACGCCCTAGTGAAATGTCCCCTGCCGCCCTGGAGATGTTGATGCGCTATCAGTGGCCCGGAAACATCCGGGAACTTGAGAACGAGTTGTACCGCGCTGTCGTGTTAGTCGATTCGGGAGAGGCATTATTGCCGCGACATTTTTCGGATAGGATATGCAACCCTGATTCCCTTGTGAGCGATATAGAAGCCATTGAGGTAAGATATACAGATGCAGTCAACCGGTTTCGAAGACAGTTTGTTTCTCATGTCCTCAACCAGTGTGGAGGAAACAAAAGTGAAGCGGCGAAGCGACTGAAGATGCACAGGCCCAACCTGATCGCCCTGCTCAAGAAACTTGAAATCAGTTGAAGCAGTTCAAACACCAATGAAAGGAATAACCATGGCCGAGCGGAAGATAGACTGGCAGGTTCTGCAAAATTACACGGCTAGCATTTTCGAGCGCGCGGGTATGCCCGTGGACGACGCGGCCATTGAAGCGGAGGTGCTCGTGTGGGCAAATTTGAGGGCCATCGACTCCCACGGAGTGCAAAGGGTGGACGGCTATGTGGGCGCCATCGACGCTGGCCACATGAATCCACGCCCCGATATCCGGATCGAGAAGGAGACCTCCGCGATATTGTTGGTCGAAGCTGATCACGCTTTCGGCCCCGTGGTGACGACACTCGCCATGAACGCCGTTATGGACAAAGCTCGAGAAACGGGCATAGGTTGGGGGTTGATACGAAATACCACACATCAGGGAGCCATGGCGTATTACACCCATATGGCGGCCGAGCGGAAGATGGCAGGATTAGCTGTGGTGTGCAATCCCCCAAACATGGCTCCGCCAGGGGCACGTGCGGCAGGTACGCATAACAGTCCGCTGGCTATTGCAGTGCCCGGAAAAGACCGACCTCCGCTGAGTCTCGATATGGCGACCAGTGTGGCCGCCCACGGGAAACTGTCCGTCGCTGCGGATCGCGGTGTACCCATCCCGGAGACATGGGCTCTGGATAAAGATGGTGAGCCGACCACTGATCCACATCAGGCCGTTTTTCTCCGGCCAGCCGGTGACTATAAAGGGTACGGTATGGCACTGATGTTCGAGTGCCTTTCGAGCATTATGGCTGGTAATCCTCTACTCATGCCGAGTATCCTGAACCAGAATCCGCCGTCACCTGGTACCCAGAACAGCTTTGTAGCGGCCCTGGATATTGCCATGTTTTCAGATCCCGATGTCTTTGCTGAGAATATCGACGGCACAGTTGACGCCATGAAGGGCCTGCCCCGAAAGGACGGCGTCGAAGAAATACTGGTGCCTGGCGAGCCCGAGAATCGTGCCCGTGAGGAACGGGCCGCAAACGGCATCCCCCTTCCTGAGGCCACCATACAGCGGCTCTGCGAAGTGGGACGGCGATTCGATCTGACGGTGCCAGCAGAACTTTCCTAGTCAAGCGCTTGCCGCGCATCCCGCTCAGTCCGAACCATTAGGATAGTGGGAGTTTGGGATATCTCGACATAAGGCGGCCTTTGATGAGCAATCAGAGCACGTATGCCACGATGAGTGAGAGGGAGCAATACCTCTACGATCTTCAAGGATTTCTGGTGGTGAGAGGCTTTCTCTCGGATGAAGAGGTAAGCCAGCTTAATGCGTCCCTCGACGCCAATGCGGACCATCGGGGTGAGTATGGATCGCCCAATCTCTACAGTGGCGACTGGAGTAATCGCCCCATGGAAGGGCAACACGCTCCTTTTCGTCACTACGCCGGAATGCTGACCTGGGATATGCCCTGGTGTCAGCCTTTTCGTGATCTGCTTGCCCACCAGAAACTCATCCCCTATCTGAATACAATGTTCGGTCGTGGATGGAAACTGGATCACGGCGTCGACGTCCTGACATCGCAGGCAGGTTGCGAAGGGTTAAAGCTCCACGGTTCGGGGAATGTTTCATTCAACGGTTCGAGATTCTATACCTATCAGAATGGAGATATGAGGAATGGGCTCATCGTCTGTCAATACTACCTGACCGACGCAGATCCAGGTGATGGTGGTCTATGCGTCATTCCTGGTAGTCACAAAGCCAACTTCGATTGCCCCGATCCAATTCTCAGTTACGAAGAAGATATTGAGGCGGTTTACCAGATACCGGTGCGGGCCGGCGACTTGGTGATATTCAACGAGGCGACTACCCACGGGACCCTTCCCTGGCGAGGTCCGGGTGAGAGAAGAACCGCCCTCTACAGATACACCCCTAAGTATCTCCACTATGCTGGTGGCGTATATGAGACTGCACTCCCGGACTGGGTGGCCGAACTCACCGAAGCCCAACGTGCGGTACTTGAGCCTCCCTATATTTATCACCGGCCTCTGATTGAAGATGATGGTGTGTCGCTGGTCAGTCCCAGACGCGAGGGCGAATGACCGGGAGGGGGATTCTGATGAGGATTCCACATGTCTGAAACATCAGTCCACGTCAGCATGAATGCACGCGAAAAGTATCTATTCGACCTTCAGGGGTTTCTGGTCATCCGTGCCGCGCTTTCGCCACTTGAGTTGAAGGCTTTGAACGAGGCACTCGACGCTAATCACCATCAACGGCAGGAAGATACCGCCAGCGCTGCCGATGGTAATCTATCGGGAGCCAGTCTGCGTGGTTTGTATAACGGCATGCTGACGTGGGACAAGCCCTGGTGTCAGCCTTTTCGGGATCTTCTGGCACACCGCACAATCATTCCATACCTCAATACATTGCTGGGACGGGGATGGAAATTGGATCATGATCCGTTCATATTTACATCGGCGATCGGAACGGAAGGCCTCCGGCTCCATGGTGCGGGTAGCGTTACCTTCAACGGTTCTCGGTTCTACAAATACCAGAACGGCCACATGCGCTGCGGCCTGATAAACTGCCAATATCAGTTGACCGATGTGAATCCTGGCGATGGTGGACTCATGCTTATTCCGGGAAGTCACAAATCCAACTACGCCTGTCCGGATGAGATTTGTGCCTTCGACGCAGACCAGGAAGTGGTCCAACACGTCCCCATGCGCGCAGGTGATCTGGTCATTTTCAATGAAGCTACGACTCACGGAACGCTTCCCTGGAAGGGTGTTGGAGAACGGCGCTCCCTCTTCTATAGGTACTCGCCCAAGTACCTTCACTATACAGGAGGCGTGTATGAGACTATTTTGCCGGATTGGACTTCGGACCTTACAGAGGTGCAGAGAGCCGTACTGGAGCCGCCCTACGTCTACCACAGGCCTCTAATCGAGAATGATGGGGACACAGTGGTGTCTCCCAGGCGCGAGGGGGAATAGTCGTACGTTGGCTATTTTAGTACCCCTGGTGGATCCGGACGGCCGCTCTATCCC
>JABIQT010001097.1 GCA_018667995.1 Candidatus Latescibacterota bacterium | reverse complement strand
CGAGTTAGACACCCCAAGCCCTATCAGGTAGGGTGAGCAGATACGCATGTATGGCGCCATTTGGCCGCGAGGGCGATGAACGACTCGAAACTGCCACAAAAAAACCCGCACCCCAACCCGGTTTTCAGGTTCAGATGCAGGTTCTTTCGTTCTATGTGATTAAAATGCCGCACAACCCGATCGTAGCGTAATGCGCCGATTAGCTCTTAGTGCTGCATAACCGGCTGAGAAAGCTCCCAGAGGCGATCCACCAGATCCTGATAAGTTGCTATTCCCGCGCCAGCAAAAAAGGCATGCCCTACATTGCCGTAATGTACCGCTGTCAACACTTCATCCGATTCACTCGACGTGACGGCTGACTGCAGGAATCCAGGAGAGGACATTTCTTTCAACTCGTATTGCTGAGCCCAGTTGTCGGCCAGATAGGCGTTCACATTCAGTTCCGAGCAAACTTCACACATTTTGGACTCCTCCGTTGAATGAACCATTTCAGGCAGTAAGAGACAACAGGTCTGACTGTGAATATTCAAGCACTGAGCTCCCGGCGATATGCGTCGCAAGGTCTAGAACGCGGGCGCTGTAGCCCCATTCATTATCGTACCATCCCGCAAGGTTGAACAACCCGTCTCCGCAGCCGGTCGTTAGTGAAAGATCGAGTGTGACCGAGCTCGGATCACCACTGAAATCTACTGAGACCAGCGGCTCATCTGTGACGCCAATGATCCCGTGCATTTCGTTCCGTGCTGCCTCTACAAATCGGCTATTCACATCTTCCGCAGAAACGTCTGAGTGGACTTTGACACAAAGATCTATATTTGACACGGTTCGAGTCGGAACTCTGTAAGCCAGCCCGTTCACCCGTCCATCCAGGTGTGGAAACAGTCGGGCTATCATCGCAGAGGCCCCCGTTGACGTAGGTATGATAGATTCTACGGCCCCTCGGGCCCGCCTTAAGTCGCTATCTGAGTTATCTAGTAGGTGCTGGGAATCTGTGATGGCGTGGATGGTTCGAAAGGAACAGAAATCAATTCCGAAGGCCTGGTCGAGCACGCCAAGTAGGGGTGCCAAGGCGTTGGTTGTACAACTGGCGTTGGAAATAACCGGAGTGCGTTCAAGATCGACGTCATCCTGATTCACCCCCATTACTACGGCTGGAATGGCATCTGACTTTGGCGGGCAGCACAAGACTACGTGCCGTTTTCCTCCTCTGAGATGCCCGGCCGTCGACTGCAAATCCTTGAACTTGCCTGTCGATTCGATCACCACATCGATGTCGTGATCAGCCCATGGGATGGAGTCTGGAGTCTCCTCTCGATAGACTGCGATCTCATCACCATCGACCACAAATCCGGATGCTGATATAGCAACATTTGACTCTAATCGTCCGTAGACGGAATCATATTTCAGCAAATGGGTCATTGTCTCTGAATCGGACCTGCTATTGATGGCAGCAACACGAATCATCGGATTCCCAATGGCCAAGCGGTGAACTGCTCGCCCGATCCTTCCGTATCCGTTTATCCCAAGATTGATTCGGCGCCTCGCCATACTTGCCTCCACATAACTTAGCATGTTCTGTTTTGAGCATCATTACTTTCGAACTATGCGCAGAATAGTGAACCAAAACTTCAAAGTCAATATAATTTATAAGGTATTTCATAATGATTTTTCATAAATAACTGTTATTTAGATAGTAACATTTGTTATTTAGTGTACAAATCTCAACTTAAACCAAAGATTTTATGAAACAAATATGGCCTTGTTCCTACACAGACGATGTGAATCTTGACATCCATGGCGGCTGCACATAGATTTCCAACGTCCGGAGGAACAATACCATGCCCAAGATCAGCAAAGATCAGCGCCATCAGATCGTACTGATGCGTTTGATGGAGGACGGGCGAGTTGCCACACGTGATTTGAGCGAAGAATTCGGAATCACGGACGTAGCGATTCGCGGAGACTTTGATGAGATCAGCGTGGTACTGGAGGCTCGAGGCCTGCACCTGAATCGCTATTATGGCGGAGTGGAGCTCGTCGAGGAGGCCGATCAATATAGGGGATTTCCGGACAGTGGACGCGATGGCGAAGTGGAGTCCATCCGAGCATTGAGTGAACATGTAGTCGAGCACATGATCAGTGATTGGGATCATCTCCTCCTTGACGCCGGCAGGACCACCGATCGGATAGCTCATCAGATTGCCGGGAGCGGAAAAGAGGGGCTGCGCATCATCACCAACAGCTATGCACCCCACGTCGTAAACCTGTACACAAAGGGTGATGTAGAGATTGCGCAGTTGGGGGGAACACCCGTACCAAGATCATTCTGCTATGTAGATTGCCCGGGAGGCAACGCATTCTACGATCCGTTCTGGGCAGGACCATTTAAAGCAATTTTGACGGGCACGGGTTTTGATCCAGAGACTGGACTCCTGGTAAACAACCCTTCGATAATTGAAATGAAGCAGAGATACATGAGGGCAGCTTCTGAGGTCATCGTCGTAATTGACCACACTAAAATGGGCAAGATTGCTCGTGGAACGGTGTCGTTCTGTGGGTTTCGAAATGATCCCTGGCTGATCGAATATCGTAATTCCACCCAGGGCGCCAGTACCGATCAGCCTCCTGCCCCGATACCAGTTTCAATCGTGACAGATGTTCCCTCAGGGAAGAAAGTCTCAGATCTGGCGCTCTCGGAGCTTCTCACGCCAAAAGTCTTTGGGAAAGTCTGCGTTTACGAAACTGAAATCAAGCTGACAACGTAGAACCGGGAAAGCCGCTACACTGCCAGGCAATGATTCGGCGCCACACATTTCCCGTCTACCGCACGCTAAGCAAACCTCTGCCCACTATGGCGGATGCCGGAGTATAGACATGACAGTATTGAGTATCTTCAGATGTGTTGCAAGACTTTCAATATTGCCATTAATCCTGGTACTACAGGGCAATGATCAATTACATGCCCAGCAGATTTCGTCCCAGTTCTCCTTCACGCTCGAGACGCTACCGAGACAGCAGAGGGAGGACATGAGGGATTTCAACAGAGATCTCCAGGATTATGTCGAAGGCTGGGATTGGATGGATGAGGATCTTCCCGATCCGATACAGCTCTACATGGAAGGTCCATTGGCCTACCGCGGCAGCGTGACTAGGACCCAGTATGCCTCGAAGCTCACCATATCCAACGGGTTGGACGCCAGATATCTTGATCGGTGGTGGTTCTTTGAGTTTGAGCGTGGGGACCAATTGCAGCACGACGAGCGCCGCTTTCATCCGCTCACCTGGATGCTTGATTTTTATGTCCATATCATGGTAGGCCATGAACTGGATAAATACTCTGAGTTTGGCGGAGAAATACATTTCGAGAGGGCTCGAACCATCAGTACGGATGGCCGGTTTGACCAGAACTACCAAAGGGGATGGGACGAACGCATGGCGCTCGTAGAAGGAATCCTCTCTGATAATTACAAACCATATCGCCGTATCCGAAGGCTATACCATCAGGCTCTTACCGATCACAAGAACAACAACGCTCCAGAAGCCAAGGAGTGGTGTCGGCAGGCCATTGATATCCTCGGAACGCTGAACAAACTGAATCAACGTGATGATCACGTGAAATCCTTTATGAAGGCCCATTATATTGAACTGGCGGATATATTTAAAACAGAGACGACGCCCGAGATATACCATGAGTTGATCGCGCTCGACCCAGACCACAAATCGACCTATGACGAGTATATTGCAGACATCGGCCGTGAGCCATGATTTGCTCATTGCATGTGATACACCCCAAGGAATCGT
>JABIQT010001113.1 GCA_018667995.1 Candidatus Latescibacterota bacterium | reverse complement strand
AGGATCTGGACGCAATAAAAGCAGCGATCACGCCCAGAACAACGCTCATCTGCCTTACCAATCCGAACAATCCCACGGGCGCGCTTATACCATATGATGAACTCGTCAGTTTTGTCGACTCCGTTCCCTCAAACATAACCATCCTGCTGGATGAAGCCTATATGCATTTCAATCGCATTCCTGGCTACACTGACGGTGTTAAATTGGCACTGAGTCGGGATAACGTGGTTGTGACACGTACGTTTTCAAAGATATACGGTCTCGCAGGGATGCGTATCGGATACGCCATCGCCAGCAAGCCTCTGCTTGACAAAATGATGCTCCATATGGGGTTTGGAGGCGGGTTGACTGTCCTCAGTACCTACGCCGCCAGCGCCGCCATCGAAGACTATTCGTTCGTGAATAGGACGCTTCAGGTTACCAATGACGGAAAAGACTCGTTGATGGCGGAATTCGACGCGATGGGGCTGAAGTATACGCCTAGTCATACGAATTTCATGATTGTGGATCTTGGCCGCGATAGCCGCCGGGTCGTCTCCGCGCTCCGTAAAAAGGGTGTCTTCGTCAGAAGTGGGTACTCTTACGCGACTCGGGAAAGCAATCCACTGGAAAACCATATCAGGATATCAATTGGAACACCTGATGAACTTGAGGTGTTCATGTCCGAGTTAAAGCAGGTAATGGGTGCCGCAAGTTAGAGAATAAACGTAACCTCATCGCATCCAAGCCGCCGGAGTCATTAGACTCCGGCGGTTTTTTTATTTCAATTGACAATTCTGGACCATATTTACATTTTGCAGCTCTCTATTCTGTAATCTTCATCAAGTTGACTTACTGTCTATGCCTACTAATTTCAATACCTTATGATTGTCTGGTTACAATTCTCACTCTGTGCTGCCGTTATCCTATTTGCGGGAAAGCGCCTTTCCGTCTACGGTGATATGATCGCCGATAGAACGGGTCTTGGGCGTGCTTGGATCGGCGTGATGTTAATGGCTTCGGTGACATCGTTACCCGAACTCATTACTGGTATTAGTTCCGTGCAGATATATGACGTGCCCGATATTGCTGTGGGGGACATTCTGGGCAGCTGTATGTTCAATATCCTTATTATCTCTCTTCTGGATATTATGGACAGACGCCGTCCTGTCTTGTCTCACACGCACCAAGGCCAGATTCTGACAGCTGCATTCGGAATACTTCTACTGGGCCTTGTAGCCATGAGTTTTCAAATCGTGGATAGAATTCCGCTTATTGGTTGGATCGGGATATCCAGCTTGGGATTCGTTTTTGTTTACCTGATATCTATCAGAACCATCTTTGTTTATGAGAAAAACAGGATGGAATCTGAGAATCCTACTGATGAAGTACATGAGATCTCGAATCCGAAACTTTACTATATGTATGGTATTAACGCCCTGTTGGTCATCGCATCAGCTACTTATCTGCCTCACATGGGCGAAGAGATATCCCGCACCACCGGTTTGGGACACACATTTGTCGGCAGTCTCTTCATTGCGTTTACCACATCGTTGCCCGAAATCGTTGTTTCAGTCTCTGCCATGCGCATAGGTGCGGCGGACATGGCTGTAGGCAATCTCATGGGCAGCAATCTTTTCAATATTGGTATTCTGGCTGTCGATGACCTGTTCTACACGAAGGGAGCGCTCTTTAACGAAGTGACTGCGTCCCACCAGATTACCGCTATAGCGGCAATGATGATGACTACTATCGCCATCGCGGGACTTATTTTTCGGTCCGAGACGAAACGTTGGTTCATGTCGGGTGCTGCGATTTCGATTGCAGTTGTGTATCTCGTGGCGACCTTCATTCTGGCTGCAGTGCAATGAACCCAGTTGGATTATAACCTGTGAGAGACGTGATGAGCGAAGAAACGACCCAGTTACAACTGCAGATGGCATGGGAGGTGAACCTGTCAGGCGGACGCCCCCTGGACGTATCTCTGCCAGATGGTTACTTGCTTAGGACGTACAGGTCTGGCGACGAGGATGGTTGGTTCAGAGTCATGGCCTTGGCTGGTTTCGAGGGGTGGAATCGTGAGAAGCTGGAGCCCTGGCTGACGAAGATCCTACCCAACGGGTGGTTCATGGTGGTTCATAGCGCCACGGATACGATTGTGGCAACAGCCATGGCCGTACATGGCCCCACAAACGACTTCCCTTTCGGAGGTGAGTTAGGTTGGGTCGCTGCGGATCCTGAACATGCGGGGCGGAATCTAGGAATTGCCGTTTGTGGCGCGGTCACGCAGCGCCTTCTGGATATGGGATACAGTATGATCCATCTGAATACCGATGATTTTAGACTGCCCGCGGTCAAGATCTACTTGAAGTTGGGATATGTTCCGTTCTTGTTTGCGCCGGATATGGTTGACAGATGGCGGGTTATATGCCGAAGGCTAGACTGGCCGTGTTCACCGGATACCTGGAAATCTCTTTAATCCGGGGTAGTTTGTATCTGATGTCGTCTCGTGTCCAGGTACCTGACCAGAATTACGGTTCCATTCTCAGGCTGCGTGTTAACTCACTCTATAATGTCCGAAACACCCAAACTTTAAGATCGTACCGGACGCCCTATTTGGCAGCCCAATCTCTACGGAGAAATACTCGTTCAGAGGAGCCTGTTACTGCAGTCCATAGAGTAGCATTTCAGGGAAATTATGACACCTCAATTCACGACTACCGAGCCACCTATCGTCTCAGAGGAGGGAGATCGAAATTGGATCTCTACACTGTCGGGACATCAGGTGAAGATAAGAACGCATGGAAGTCAGACGGGTGATCAACTTTCGGTAATAGAGT
>JABIQT010001094.1 GCA_018667995.1 Candidatus Latescibacterota bacterium | reverse complement strand
GAGACTCTTGATCAGATATGGTTGAAACAGCGAGATTCCGACCATCCCGAACCAGCGTGGATTCGCAATGCCGTCCCTGCAATGGAGAAACGGCATCCAATTCGGAATCGTCCGGCCGAAGGATGCACCACACAGATGGGAATCAGTGCCCCATGGTCCGACACTCTCCCTCATTTTCAATTGGCATACACACCCAGTCATGGGGACGAACTGCAATCCGAATACTTTGTACCACGCGAACGAGGTCTGGAAGCCGTTGAAGCTGTTAGGAGTCTGAGGAAGGAACTCGCCGCCTGCCTGAAAATCTCTGAAGTACGGACCATTGCGTCGGATTCACTCTGGATGAGTCCGTGCTATGGGCGAGACACGGTCGCCATTCATTTTACGTGGCAGAAAGATTGGCCAGCGGTACGCAAGGTGCTGCCCATGATCGAGGAGCAACTGGCGCCGTTAGACGCGCGTCCCCACTGGGGGAAGTTGTTCAAGATGGCTCCCAGGACGCTACAGTCTCTGTATTCCAGACTACCACAGTTCCAGCGGCTTCTTAATGATCATGATCCAGGCGGCAAATTTCTGAATCCGTTCCTACAACGTTACGTCCTGGGTAATGAGAGACCGCTGGTTTGAACTGAATTAGGAAGCGTGATGCCTGTGCAACAACAGCGAGAATATGAGCTTGCCTGAGGGACCAAAATCAATTTGCAGACTGTTATGACACGCCTGAGCGAGTCTGAACCGGTGTGACACTAATCGAACCAACAATGGTTCAGCAACACTTCAACGGAGAGGATAATCATGCCCAGTATCGATGGCACCGATCTGCTTCAGCTGGTCTGTAACAACGAATTCAGTCCCCGGTGGGAAGAGTACACGCTAGAGGAACTGGCGGCCGATGAGGTCAGAGTAGTCAGCGAGTTGACAGCAGCCAAACACGGTACAGAGAAGGGTGAGCTCACAGGCGAATCCATCTACTGCAACGTGCCTATGGCCCCTGCTGGAAATGTGTTCGATCGGTCAAAGACCAAACCTTTCGATCCAACGGCCTGGCGCCCTGTCGGCAACACGACAGTAGGCACCGTCACCGCCGTAGGGAAGGATGTACATGATCTAAAGGAGGGAGACCGGGTATACAGACACGCGGGCTTCCGGACCGTGCATCACGCAACCGGCTTCAAGCCGGTGGTCCCAGGCTTCACACCGGAAGCTGCCTGCTGCATGGACCCGGCCGATTTTGCGCTGGCTGCTGTACGGGACGCGCATATTCGCATCGGGGAGCGTGTGATCGTCTTCGGGATGGGAGCCATCGGCCTGTTTACGGTGCAGCTGGCCAGGATGTCAGGCGCGGTCGATGTCGTGGCTGTTGATCCAGTCGCCAGGCGCAGGGAGCTGGCGCTGCGGCATGGAGCCACGGCCGCGGTGGACCCATTCGAGGTGGGAGACTTTGGCATGGCCTCCAGGGAATGGTTTGAAAATGGAGCCGATGTGACCATAGAGGCGAGTGGAAATCATCACGCACTGAACCAGGCGCTGCGCGCCACGTGCTACAGGGGCCGAATCGTTCCACTTGCCTTCTATCTGGGAGATGCCAAAGGTCTGTATCTCGGCGAAGAGTTCCACTTCAACCAACTCGAGATCATTTCGGCCCGAGCATGCAGTCATCCGCAAAGAGAACTATTCTGGGACGAAGGCCGCATTCTAGACACTTTGGTCCGGCTTTTCTGCGACGGATCACTACAACCCCACGGTCTTCCTGATCCTATCGTGAGCATGGAGGATCTACCAGAGGCGTATGGGAAAATCCGTCATGCGCCGGATGACGTCGTAAAGGTAGCCGTTAAGTACTGATAGAAGACTTCTCACGAACTTATGGGTCTATTCTGAGCTGGCATTGGGAGCGGTGGTCATCGTTGGATCTAATGAATAAACAAGACCAATGCTGGTTGTTTGAAGACTCCTGAGCAAGTGACCACACAGACTTCCATCCGAAAGGGCAATTATGGCAACACCACTATCCGGCGAGCAGGTAAGACAGTTTAAAACGCAGGGATACCTGGTCCTGAAGCGCATGTTCGACGGCACCGATCTGCAAGTCTGGAGAGAACAGATCTGGCAATTTTTGAACTCCAGTTATGAGACTCCCGGTTCGTGGCCCACGGATATCTCTGGTCTAGACGATTTCAAATACAATCCACCAACGTCTACGTTCGCTCGGCATCCACGACTGCTTGCCATCATGGACCAATTGGGGGGCGGTGATTTCATTGAAGGCGATGGCATACCCATCATTCGCTGGCCGACACCTGATCCACATTGGGAAATCCCAAAAACAGGACATATTGACGCCTACGGTGGCCGTTGGCTTCCCTTCATGTTTGGAGCCACCACATATCTCTACGACGTTGCACCCCATGGCGGATCATTCGTTTACTGGCCCGAAAGCCATCTGGCTGCCCATCGCTATTTTCGAGCCCATCCGGAAGAGGTGGACGGCTCCTTCCTGCAGAAGAAGGATTTCTCCTGGGATGTATTCTGCGACAACCCCGCGACCGGGGGCCGTGAATTCACGGCACAGGCTGGAGATGTCGTTCTGTGGCATTCATACCTCACCCACAACGGATCCACGAATATCAACGACTCTCCCCGTATGGCGCTTTTTGCACGCTACGATCACAGGAAACGGCAGGAGGATGATTTTCGTTACGACATACCGCAAGACATGTGGGAACACTGGGCGATATAGTGGAAGGTCGATTCAATCCGGTTGATCGGCTTGGTTCAAGTTGGAATTTGCAGGATGTGATGCTCTTCGTGCATTCTATCTGCCGGGTTGAATCTCGGCGCGGTTCTGAATGCTTTGATATTGTAAACGAGATCCGCAGATCGGACTCGATGCGTTCCATTTATCTAGTGACACAAACCTGGATGTGGCCAGCTAATAAGAAAACAACGCACGATTTACTACAATGACGCCCGACACTACTACCTGTTTGTCCACGAACCACCTATGAGCCTTCAAGACGCCTGGGCACCCATCGACGAGATAGCAGATACGGGTGTCGATACCTTCTGTTATGGCGTAGAACGCGGCGACGGCCTTTTCTATCCATCACAGCACGGCGGGCGATTTGGCGCCGATATTCAACCCTTTGAACAGGCGGCATACTGGCGTACCTGGCATAACATGCAGTCCTTGATCGATCAGGGATTGGATCCGCTCCGAGTTCTGATCGATAGGGCTCATGCAAAGGGTATGGACTTTATCGTAAGCCTGCGCATGGGAGGCTTCGGTGGAATGGATCCGTCTCTGCGCGTAGCCAACGGCGGTCCGGGACTGGGTGATCCCGGCGTCCGTGCCCATCAATTGAAGGTTCTGCAAGAGCTGGTAGAATATCCTATCGAAGGTATCGAGCTAGACCTCGCAGTGCCCGGGGGCAGCAGACTCATTCGGGAAGGGGATAGCGATGCCGTCCGAGACGCAATCACCGAGTATGTAGAGGCTATAGCCGATCTCG
>JABIQT010001093.1 GCA_018667995.1 Candidatus Latescibacterota bacterium | reverse complement strand
TCCACGACGGGCTGTGTTGGCCGTGGCGGAGGCTCGGGAGGAACTCAAAGGACACGGGGTGATCCTCACGGCCGGTGTCGCCACGGGCGATGCTATCCCGGCGCAGATGCGATTCGGGACACTCACAGAAGGAGGTGGCGACACTACTCATTCCGAGGCCACGAGGCTCCTGCACGCCGCTTCTGCTGGAGAGGTCGTCCTAGCTCCTTCCACATACAGTTGCGTACGGCAGATGTGCGACGCATCCCCCATATCGACAGACGTGACCCCGAGCGATACCCCGTATGCACTGGAAGCCATCCGGCGGTTGACTTACGCGAGCCCATCGTCGCTCGTCGGTCGTGAGAGGGAACTCATCGCACTGACGGAGGCATATGACGCCGCACTCGACGGCTTTGGTCAGATAGTGACGATCACAGGCGAGGCAGGAGTAGGTAAGTCACGCCTCGTGATCGCGCTAGCAGAGCATGCACATGACCAGGAAGACCAAAACAAAGACCAAGACCAATACCAAGTGCTGTGGCTGTCAGGTCGCGCCGATGACCTTGGCGAAAACTTCGCCAAACCCTATGGACCGTTCGTTGACGCGTTAGATGCTCTGGGAGAGAAGTCAATCGACGGCGCACAAGGCCAACCGGCGCACGTCCACGAGATCCTACGGCAGATACGCGAAGATGGTCCGATCCCGGAGCCTTCGGGAAGTGGCGCTATCTGGTCGTTGCCCGGGGCCCTGGGACTGACCACGGTCGGCGATCAGAATCCAGAGGAAAAGCACAGGGCTGCGGCAGCAGTTAGGGATTTCATCCTCGCGCTCGTGGCACGCGGTCCAGTCATCATAGTCCTGGAGGATCTGCACGGGGCGGACACGCTGACCACCAACATGATCGGCTCTCTCGCCGCGGAAACGATCGAGCAGCCGCTCATGATCATCTGCGTCTACAGACCTTCGGATGCCACGGGAAGCCACCCCGTATACGCCCTGGCGGACCAAGGAGCCGGCGGAGACCACACCCACATCCCCGTGGGCGCACTACGAAGCAGGGATGCAGAGAGACTCCTCACGGAGCTTCTTCCCGAGGATCCACTTCGAGAACAGCTACAAGCCAAAATCCTTGAGAAGACAGGGGTAAGTAAGGGTGGACGAATCCCTCTGCTCCTCCATTCCCTCGTCGGTCTGTTGTGCGATGAGGGCAAGATCTACGAAGAGGCGGGAAGTGGGCGGTGGCGGATAAGGGACGACATCGACAGTATCTCACTGCCTGAGAACATCCAGCTTGTCTACCAGGCGCGGTTCAAGCGGCTAGAGGACCATGTCCAGTTCCTGTTGGAGGATGCGTCTGCGATCGGGCTGTCGTTCCGACGGCGCCTCCTCAAGAAGATTATGAGGCCCCCAGCTGAGCCGCTCGATTCGATCGGGAACGGTGATGCAGAGAGCTTCGTGCGAGCGGACTTGGGGGGCGGAGACGAATACTCCTTCCGCCACGCGCTCATGCACGAGAGCGTGTACCGAACGATTCCGCCTGAGGATCGACAACGGCTCCACGCAAACATCGGCGCGGCGATCGAGAACCTGCACGACGATCTTGAGCCTCACTACGAGGATCTAGCCCGCCACTATGCGGAGACGTCCGATCACGCGAAGGCCATAGATTACTTGGTGAAAGCCGCCAGGAAAGCGTCCCACAAAGGAGACACCAAGCGGGCGATCGCTCTGGGATCGGATGCGCGCAGTCGCGCCCAGGAACACGGGGCCGATTTCAATACGCGCCACGCCCTGCTGCAGCTACTTTGTTGGGCTTACTACTACAGAACAGATTTCCCCGATCTGTTGGAGGTCGCCCTGGAAGACGCCCGGATCGTTGCCGAGCACTACAGAGCCCCAGTGGCGGAGTTGCTCCAAACCGAAGCAGCGGCTGCGATGGACGTGCTTGCCCTGGCCTATCGGTGTACTTGGACTGAGCATGGGGACGAAGAGTATCAGCGACTGTCACATGCGCTCATGGGTCGCTTGAAAGCTCTGGAATACTCCCCCATGCTCCGCTCAGCATACATTCGCGTTATCGACAGCCTGACGCTCACAGCTCGCGGCGATGAGGCTCACGAGTGGGTCAATCGCTATGCGGAAGCAGCAAAAGACGACGTAGTTGGACTTGCTAATGCCACTCGCCTGCGTGGCTTTCTTATGGCGATGTCTGGGCGCGTGCGCGACGCGATCGAGCAGTCCAGGAAGGCCATCGACCTGTACGAGAAGGGCGGAAGTAAGTATCCAGTGGCGTTGAGACATATGTCTATTGGGGTGTACCAGAGGGGGATGGGAGAGCTTCAGGCGTCGAAGGACTCCCTGGAAACTGCCGTCCGGATGTCCCTGCAGTACGGGTTAGGACATCCCCTCTCTGAGGCATATGTAAGTCTAGGTATAGTGCTAGTATGTTTGGGCGATATATCAGCGGCTAGAAATGCGTATGACAGTGCCGGCAATATGAGACGCGAAGAGCGTCCTAGTAGGCGTATTGAAGTCTGGTACTACCAAGCCTGCGTCGACCTGGTCGAAGGCAAGCGAAGACAACGTCTCAGCCGCAATCATCTCAGCTCAGGGGTGGCGTCCACCTCCACAGAGCCTAGGAAGCAGGGTCTGGCGTGGGAAGCAGGGCATTGGTGCATGCGGTTGTGGGCAGG
>JABIQT010000727.1 GCA_018667995.1 Candidatus Latescibacterota bacterium | reverse complement strand
TTGCCTTTCTGAATGTGGTTCCGTACATCGCTCTGCAGATTATGATGTGAGTCAGCTATTGCTACACATTGCCCATCCCTGCGATTACGCAGGCTCCGGGCCTATAGGTTCCGTTGGTTCGGTGTTGCGAGAACTCTTTTGGGGCCGTTCCGAGAGAATTCTGTGAACATTGGCTAGTTCTCGGCCGGGGAGTCAAATCTGCGGATGGTGGGTCTGAATAGGCCTCTGCGGCCCAATGCCAGCGACAGAGGGCGCTCTGGAATTCCGAAAACCTGATGTACATCGGAGGAACTATGTTCGGCAAGGTATGTAGGTTCTCTACGGATAGGCTTCTGGTGGGTGAGTGGCATAGCCTGGATTGTGATGCATGGAAGCAGCTGGATCTGGCGGTCGTGGTTAGAGATATGCTTACGGAGCGGGTGACTCATACCCTTCCAACAGCATGGCAGGGCACCTACACCCTGGATCGAGCCCGGGCCTGGATCGAAGAGCGAGATGATGAAGGGATGACGTTGCTCGCCGTCGAGAAGGTAAGTCGACGGCCTATCGGTCTGATTATTCTGTTTGAGAGTGGCTCCAGCACAGCACGCACCGATCTGCGACTTGGATATCTTCTTGCGGAATCGGCCTGGGGCAAGGGATTAGCCAGCGAACTCATAGGTGGGTTCGTAGCATGGTGCGGTTCCAATGGCGTAGGCTCACTGGCTGGCGGCGTCGAACCCGAAAACATAGCTTCACGGCGTGTTCTGGAGAAATGTGGATTCGTCCTTGATGCCACGTCAGAAAGTTCAGAAGAGCAGATTTTTGTGTTGTCACTCCATTGATATCTGTAGTAGTAACTACAAACGATAGATCTTGCCCATAGTGCAGGACTGCCGGAATAACCTGGCCCGGAAGAGCCTGCTACGGGGATAAGACGCGGAGACTAATAGCATATGAGCTGCCCCATTCATGAGATGCGATTGGCTACCATCCTGGATGCGGAGGCCATTCACCAACTCCACAGCCTGTCGGTCAGGACGTTGTGCGCGTGCGCCTATGAATCCGAGGTAATAGAAGTGTGGCTTAACGGGCGATCACCAGATGGGTACAAAGGGATAGAGACAGGCGAGATGAATGTGCTGGAGTGCGATGGGGTGATTGCAGGATTCAGCCATGTCGTGCCTGGACAGATCGTCGCCATCTTTGTGCACCCGAATTTCGCGCGAAGAGGAATTGGCTCCAAGTTGCTGCAGCATGGCATCGGTATAGCCCAATTGAAAGAAAACGCTCCGATCAAAGTGGAAGCTACACTCAACGCACAAGCATTCTATGAGAAGCATGGGTTTGTAGTTACCCGACATGTACTCGTACAGAAGTATAATATGCCCGTGGTAGAAATGAGGCTGACCAGCGATACCTTGACGCATCCCTCAAGTGGATTATCAGGCTCCTGAATGCGTGAGCAGATCGCTGATCCTCCGCTGGAATATCAAACTCTGGCATGTGTGACGGCGCAGTAATCCCCCACTATGGTATTAATCTTCCACGCTCGCAGCACAGTGAATGGGACCGCATCATGAACACGGGACGAGAAGAGACGCTCAGGTATCACCAATCCTTTTATGCGGCCCATTTGCTCTATGAACCTGGCACATGGCTACACACTCCTGCGCCGTATATCATGCAGGTAGTCGACCATCTGCCCAGGAACCAGGCCTGCAAGGTCTTGGACATAGGTTCAGGGGTGGGACGGCACTGCATCGCACTCGCACAGCAGTTACCTCCGAATTCCTCCATCGTCGCTGTCGATATTCTGCCGCTGGCCATAGAGAAGCTAATGAAGAATGCCCGCAAGTATGGCGTCGCAAAATCCCTTACGGCTGTTGTCGCCGATATAGAGGATTTTCCTATAGCGTCAAACTCGATTGATCTGGTCATCTCATGTTCCGCATTGGAACACGTCAGCAGTAAAGATGTGCTGCGGAGCAGACTCGCAGACCTCCAGTCCGGGACACGTGATCATGGGATTCATTGTTTTATGATCAATACGGATTTCAGAGAGATATCGGCTGCAGGTGAGGAACTTTTTGGAACCATCGAGTTTGCACTTTCCCTTGGCGAGGCAAGCTCCCTGATAGAGGAGCTTTACAGCTCATGGGATATCCTTGACCAGTCCACGAAACGTTGGGAGGTCTCTGAATACAGGGGTGATGACCGATATAATGTGGTGAGTACATGCCTTCAGATATTGGCGCGAAAATCGGAACCTCGCAGTCATTTAAGTATGTAGATTTGGCAACGAGATCTACCTCCGAGTGCTTTCCGGATGTCGGAACAGACTACATCCGGAATTGTGTTATAACTGCAGGCCCGCACAGGCGAGTCTCTACTTCACTTGCTGGTAGGGCAGGCGGAAGAAATGCAGTGACCCTCTCGATTAAGTGGTACGTGCATTGCTCTCTTCGCAGGCATAGTCACCGCAGTATTCATCACGGCTCTTATGGTAGCGGGCGAGATGCCGCAGTTTCTGCGGGGAGACTTGGTGACCTTGGGGCTGGCCCTGGACATTTCTGTCGCGATTCCTGCTTTGTCCCACCCTTTGAAATTGGGCGGAAGGTACCGTAGAAATCCGATTGCTCACTTGCATATTTGATCCGTTCCGGGGAAGTCTCCATCCAGATCTATGGCAAAATGTTCTGCTTTTCAGCTCCCCAGTTATTGAGGGATCTTATTGTACCAACCTAACGCACCAATTTCAGGAGGAGATCTATGAATCGCCGTCGTTTTCTATTCACGTCATCAGGGGCCGCAGCGGGGTCATTACTTGTCTCGGGAACGGCGCTAGCCCAGGGCAGTGACGGGACTCCCAATGGGGAGAGCGGCTTGGCCACCGGAGTCGCCAAGCCATTGAAGTACAGCGATGTGCCTGGTTTTCTGAGTGCCGCTCAAATCGAGCCTCACCATACTTCTCACTATGGCGGCGCTCTGCGGGCGTTCGTGGGCGTCGAAGATAAATTCGAGGACGCCTATTCCAGCGGTGCGACCATCGATAGGGCTGCTTTTGAACGGATGAAGCAGATCCAATCCAGTCGGGGCAACAGTGTCATTCTCCATGAATTGTACTTTGATGGTCTTACCGGCATGCAGACGGTGGCTGACCTTGAGATTAGTCGTGCCATCGCAAAACGCTTCGGATCTGTGGACAGGTGGTCCTCAGATTTCGCCGCCAGCGCCAAATCCGC
>JABIQT010001091.1 GCA_018667995.1 Candidatus Latescibacterota bacterium | reverse complement strand
GCCCCTCCTATATGTTATTTGATGCTCTAGAGCAATCCATTTCCGGATATGTTCCAAGCGACTCTCCGCTACGAGGGTGTGTGAAACTTGATGGGGAATGGAGGCCACAGATCTATGATTGGGCCACACCATCCATCAGTTTCTCGACTTGATATTCGGCTGTCTCCGATGCCGCCAGGATTTGGGCTATCATCGCTTTTCTGACGCCCTGGTTGTCTAATTCCGATGCAACGGAACTTACTCCGGTGATCACCTCTGCCACTGTCAAAAGCCACCAGAGGACCTCCTCGAATGATTCTTTGTTATACCACAGTACACCGCGATGTCGATTGATCTGAACAACCTGCCGAACGTCAGAATCCAAAAACAAATCGTTCAGTAGCCCATCGGCAGTTGTGTTCCGGCGAAACCAGTACTGATGCGAGGTCAGTACCTTGACAATTGACACACGATACTCCGCTGCCTGCGTATCCATGCCCTGGTCTAGGAACATTCGGTTGAGTTGTCTGCCGAAGTGCCATTCATCCAGCCAGCTTCTGCTGATCTCCGCGTCCTCTTTGTCGTCGGACACCAGGCCAAGACCGTGAACCAGCGACCAGTTCACTAAGGTAATTTCGAAATATGGACCAGGAAGCTGGTCATTGGTGCCGTTCCTCATTTGGACAAATGAGCCGTTCTGGATGCCCTTGACAACCGCTTGATGGCGGAGCAGAATAGTGTCATTGGCTGTTTCTGTTGGGCGCGCGAATTTACCCAATTTTGAGATCTCGTGATGAAGATCTTCGAGAAGTCCCGCAGTCTGATCCACGAATGTGGGGTCAGGGCGCTGTCCTGTCGGCTGTGATTCAGTATTTAGTGGTACCTGCGATCTTACGAGCCTTTCGAATGACGAGTGGACAGGTTCAAGAAGCGCTTCTTTCATCGCCAACAGGACATTGGGCACGCCTCTATGGTGCAAATATGAACTGAGATTCCCGTATTGGCGTGTGTCATCATCGACTACCTCGTCCATTTCGAGAAAAACCACACTCTGGTACGGATCGAGTTCAAGAAAGAGTCCTCTCTCGTGAAGTTCCACGTTACTTCGCAGGAATTGCTGACCTGAAACGCTATCGCTGAATATCGCGTAGCGTTGTGGCCCTCTCTGAAGGTCGAACATCTCCGCAAGGCGATGAGACGCAAGCTGATGCTCGTTGCCTTCCCCTTTGGATGCCATGGGCGATGACTCGTTGATCCAGCCACTCGTGGCTGTTGACGTGTTGTTGAATACAATCAAGGATCGTTGTGTGGCCTGTCCATTGGAGTAGGCAAGTACATGCTCATTGACGCCGCCGTCAGGAGAGACCAGGTCATATAGGCGAAAATCAGTAACGTCGGCAAACTTTTCCCGACACCGAAGGAGCGGTGTGATCGTCGCCAGGTGATGGTCGATCAATCCCTGGTCTGGATTTTCTTCTTCATAGGCACGCCTGTATTCCATCCCATACTTCTCAGAGAATCCTTCAAACTGCCCATGTCCAAACATGGGTAGTCCAGGCATTGTCGCTAGAACGGTACAGACTCCAAAGTACTTATCGCCCTTACCAAATTGCGTAACTGCGGTATCCTCATCCGGGTTATTCATGAAATTGACGAACCGTTTCAGTATCTCAGGATCAAATTCAAGAGTATTCTTCATCACCTGCCGGTACTTGTCCGTCTCTTCGTCACGCATCATATGCATGAAAGCGCTGTTGTAGACTCTGTGCATTCCGAGTGTCCGGACGAAATAGCCTTCCATGAGCCAGAATGCTTCGGCTAGCAGAAGCGTATCGGGCGCCTCGGATGCCACACGATCTACTACTTCTCGCCAGAACTCATTGGGCATTGCCTCACTGAATTGGCCGCGACTGAGGCTTGATTCTGAACGAGAGGGGATGGCTCCTCCCGTCCCTGGTTCCGGATACCAGAGCCTCTGGAAATGGCGTTTCGCGAGTGTCATTGCCGCGTCAAACCTGATAATAGGGAATTGCCGGGCTACACGGAGGACTGTCTGGATTACGGCTTCTCGTACCTCCGGATTCAGGAAGTCAAGCTGCGCTGTGTCATTCCACGGCATGACGGTGCCATCATTGCCGTGGTATATGTATCGAACGTCCCCTGAAGAGGTGTCATGGCGCCTGAATACGACCGCGGCATCAGTCCTCTCATAATAGTGATCCTCGATTTGCAGGACTACCCCATCGTCCTCGGACAGATCAGGCCCGGTAAATTCATACGCAGGGTAGGGAGGCTCGGTACGCGATATGAACCAATCTGGATGATCGATGATCCAGTTCGAATCGATTCCCATGTGGTTCGGGACCATGTCACTGGCCAGACGAATACCGAGGTCGCTGGCTCGCCGCTGCAAATCTGCAAAGGCCGTTGGGCCACCGAGATCTTCCGCTATCTCATATTCGCGCAGGGCATATGCCGAAGCGGCGGCCTCTGGATTCCCACAGAGCTGTTTGATTCGCTGGGAGGCGACGCTTCGTTCCCATAGGCCGATCAGCCAAAGGCCTGTTATTCCGCGATCGGCGATTTCGTGCAAAGCTTGATCGGGTATGTCGGCCAAGGTAGCAACCGGCACATCATAGGTGGTCGCCAGTTGGTCGAGCCACACATAAGCGTTTTTAGCGAGTAGCACCACGCTTGGCATCCACGAGTGATCCGGGCTGAAATGTTCTTCTTCGATCACGGCTTCTTCCGTGTGATATTCGGGGACGTGGGCTGGGCCTGGTCCTGAAAAGGCTGGTTTTTGCTCTTCCGCGATGAAGTCAAGCCCACCAAGGAGATCATAGATGTGCGTGTGTATATCTTCGCGCCACGCTGTCCGAATGAATTCCATCTGGCCAGCCAGAGAGTGTGGGGCCGCAAGAACGGGGCCCTGCAATATTTCTATGAGTTTCTTATCGAATGGATCTACTGATGGCAATGTGAACAGAAATCTGCTTAACTCGCCTGTCACAAGCTCATAATCGCTGTCCTTCTCAAGAATCCCGCGATCAAACAGCTCGGGAAACTGGTTGAATGCTGGATTGTTGCATTCGAGCCAATGGACGAGCAGGTGTTTCAAGACCTCTTGCCGTGTGCGACCATCATCTACATCAGTATCGAGGTAAATATCAGACGTAATCTCGTTATTGTAGAGCGACGTCGGCGGAAATCTCTCAATGAAGAGTTTCAGCACAAGTTCGAGCTTTGCGGTTCCCACAGTTCTCTCAAGCCAATCTAACGCACCCGCCAACAAATCGGACCCCGGGGTGGCTCGGTAATGATTGATGAGGAGATGAAGGCTTTGGTCTATTACACCCAACGCGTTGATGTGCGAAGCGAGGACAGATCGTTCTGGATAGAGAATGGTATTGCGTGCTTGGTTTATCCGTTGTGCCAGAACCATGGCAACTCGGTAACTGGAGAGTATCAGGCTGCCATCAGAGCTGAATAGCTCGTCGTCCAATCCAAAGCGGTCGCGAGCCGATCTTGAGATATTCAGTTGCCGCGAATCTGTAGGCATCTCCTGTCCTTTAGGTGGGAGATTGGGTAAGATGAGGCGATTTGAAAATTTGCAGAATTGCCCATGCGCCGATTCCGACCCACATTATATTGATTCCCACTGATGGCATGGCACCGTAATAGTACGAATTAACGCCCAGCAGGACACTGCCCAGCAGATTCAACATCTGGTAGAGCATGGACTGTCCGTGGACTTTCCGTGAGGAAACGAGGATATACCCAATTACCAACATCGCTGTACCCAACCAACCCAAAATGTCTATGGCCAATTCGGTCATTTTTACGGTTGCTCCTGAAAGTAATTCATAGATCGAAAAGCGCTTGCTTGAATTAACAGGAATTGTATTGTATAGGCAAGATTTACAATCTTCATTTCAAACATAATACAATACCGTGGGGGGCATATGTCGAAACCGGTCATATCGCAGGATGTCCTTGACAGCCTGCTGATTCCGAGTACTGCTACTCTTACCGCACAACTCAGCTCGTTGGGGCTCTGGCATACCTTCATGCATGAGGTCTCACCGCTACAAACTGGTACGAAAATGGTCGGCTCGGCCTTTACACTTCGATACATCCCGGCACGGGAGGATCTGGACCGTGTACCTTTGGATAATCTGACCGACATTCAGCGCATCGGAATCGAGCAGATCGGGCCTGGTGAGGTCCTGGTCATTGATGCACGTGGAGATACCCGGGCAGGGACCATGGGAAACATTCTGGCAACGCGAGTGCATAGGAGAGGCGCCACAGGAATCGTCACCGACGGTGCCTATCGGGACAGTCCGGCGTTCTTGGATATTGATATTCCGTCATATGCACGAGCAATGAATGCACATACAAACAAGACTATCCATCACCCCGCTGATATTCAGCTACCGGTTGGATGTGGCGGCGTGGCTGTATTTCCCGGAGATATAGTGGTAGGGGACGATGAAGGTGTCGTCGTAATCCCCCGGGAATACGCAGAACAGGTGGCAGAGCGGGCGCTCGAACAGGAAGTGAAGGAGACATTTCTTCTGAAGAAGATCGAAGACGGGGCCAGCATCGTCGGCGTCTACCCTCCTGACGAGGCAACCAATGCGGAATTTGAGGCCTGGAAGAAGAATCGAAAGTAGCTCGGTTACACCATCAGCAACACTCACTTGGAGACCATGTTCATGAAGATCGTCAAAGCGGAAGTCTATGCACTGAATGTACCATTCTATGCAAAGCATGTGAGCAAGGCAATGAATCGTGCTAATACCCATGATGAACGGATATGGGTATATAGGTTGGAGACTGACAACGGACTCATGTCGCTTGTGGATGGACATGGGTATAGTGATGTGGAAGATCTGGTCGGCAAGAATCCACATGCGATTATGCACGACGATAGTATAGGATTCGGTCCGCAGGTTGCCGTGCTGGACCTGATAGGTCAGGATGCCGGTGTACCTGTTCACGCTTTAATCGGTACGAAGCTGAGAGACCGGTGTCCAATCTCCTGGTGGGATATCGACATGCCTGCCGCCGACTGGACAAAAGAGGCGAAGGAGGCGGTCAAACGAGGCTATACTTGCTTTAAGATGAAGGCACGGCCTTGGCG
>JABIQT010000669.1 GCA_018667995.1 Candidatus Latescibacterota bacterium | reverse complement strand
TATCCTGGCTGCTCGGACCACCTTCTCCTTCTCTCCCAATGTGTCCCTTCGTTCCCTTGTACAGTGGGATAGTCGGGTAGATCGCTTTGGCGCCAACATCCGGTTCAACTATATTTTGAGCCCGGGGAGCGATCTCTTTGTGGTTTATAACGAAAATCGTGATAGCCAGGTAAATGGTTTCCTCGGTGACCCCTTGGACCGCACATTCATTGTCAAATTGGCCTACCTCTTCAATCTGTAACCATGCTAGCCTATAGAACGCCAAAAGGCGACCCTTCCGGGTCGCCTTTTTTATTGGTATGAAATCTTAATGTTGACAGCTGAATATATTCTGTGTATACTGTGTATGTCGATATAAACAGTATGCCTACTTTCGAGTGAAGAGGAAAATGGAAACACTATTCACCATTTCACAGACAGACGGCCGCCCCATGTATCTGCAGATCATGGAGCAGATCAAGCAACGGGTTGCAGTAGGGGACTGGAAGTCCGGAGAGAAGATTCCTTCGATCCGTGATCTGGCCGTTGCATTGAAGGTCAGCGTGATCACGATTAAACGCGCCTACCTGGAGTTGGAGCGAGAGGGCGTCATCATCACGAGACATGGGATTGGTTCTGCGGTCGCGGACGACGCGGACACTGGCTTGAGACTCTATCGCGAGCAGCTCGAAAAACACCTCGATGAAGCCGCGAGGCTTGCCGCGTTAATCGGTCTCAGCGCCGAGGAATTGCAGCAGCGGATAAGCTCAGCCGGTGAAAAACTCAGGAAGGAGCAGTCATGACAGATTCTGCGCTTCGAATGGATGCGGTCCAGAAATCCTATCCGCATTTCCAGCTTTCTGATATAGAGCTGGATTTGCCAGAAGGCCAGATTATGGGACTTATAGGTGCGAATGGAGCCGGTAAATCCACAACTATCAGAATACTGCTGGGGCTGGTTCATCAGGACCAGGGCGAGGTCGAGATGTTGGGATTCGCCATGCCCGGAAAGCAGGTAGAAGCAAAGCGCGATGTGGGTTACGTATCAGAAGATATGAGCCTGTATGGTCGCGCGACGCTTGGTTGGCACATGAACTTTGTTAAGTCCATTTATCCCGCATGGGATCAGTCTTTTGCCAATGATCTGGCCCATCGTTTTGATTTGCGGACCGACCAGAAGATAAGGGGCATGTCACACGGGCAGGGGGTAAAGTCGAGTCTCCTGCTATCTTTGGCGCGCCGTCCCAAGTTGTTGATTCTCGATGAACCTACCACGGGCCTCGATCCGGTGGCCAGATACGAAGTACTGTCACAACTCATGGATGTGGTGGCAGACGAAGGTAGGTCGGTCCTTTTTTCTTCGCACAATACCGCGGACGTTGAGCAGATATCCGATAAGATCGTATTCATCGATCGAGGAAAGATCATCGACTCTCGGGACAAAGAGACGTTTCTCGATAATTGGCGTCGCCTGCGACTGGAGATGCCGGCTGATACTGAATTGCCGGAGCTGCCAGGTGTGGTTCAGCAGCAAAAAAGTGGACGTCTCGGAACGATTACTACCAATCAGTACACTCCGGAATTGCAGCAGCAATGCCGGGAGTCCGGTGCCCAGATCCACGAGGTGGAAAACATGACACTTGAAGAGATCTTCGTGGCAATAGTCATGAACAGCAGGGGAGATTCTGTCTCATGAATTTCGCAATGGTGCAGCACTTGATACGCAAAGATTGGTACTTCAACAAATGGTTAATCTACTCGGCGCTGACGCTAGGTCTGTTGGCGCTGGTTCTATGTGGGTCTGGTACCGAAGTAGGATTCTATATGGGCGCCGTATTACTTCTTACCGTCCTGATAGGTGCGGGAGCCTACCTCGTAACCGAGACGATATTGAGGGAAAGAACGGACAAGACACTTCCCTTCATAATGAGCCTACCCTTGTCATATCTTGAGTACTCCACTGCCAAAATCATAGGAAATATGGTGATATTCCTGGTTCCATTCTGCGCTCTGACGGTTGGAACCTGGATTGCCATCGCCGGGACGGAGGCTTTGCCAGATGGTCTCCTTCCCTTTTCAATGCTCATTCTCGTGGAGATCTTTACGGTTTATACCATAATCCTGGCAGTCGCTGTTATGACGGAATCGATGGGGTGGACCATTGGAGTTATGGTCGCAGGCAATTTGTTCCTTCAACTCTTCCTATATATGGTGGCACGCCTGCCAGGGATTGGAACGCACACAGAGGGTCCTGTCGCCGTTTGGAATGCCACGGTATTCAGTATTTTCGGTATCGAAATGGCGGTAATTGTCCTCGTCATCGCGGCAACCTTTATTCTTCAGTCGCGCAAAACCGACTTTCTATAATCGGGCCCTTCAAGTCCGAGAAACCGGAGTCATAGTATGTCCATTTCTGAACAGAATACCACGACATTAACGAGGAGTCCATTGCAGGAATCGGCTGTAAAGACCCGAATTCACTACCTGGACCACATCCGGGCTCTCGCCATGTTGCTGGGCGTCTTCTTCCACGCTGCTTTTTCGTATGCCGAATACACACAGAGTGTATGGCTTACCACAGACATCGAGAAGTCCTTCGCCCTGGAGGTATTCATTTGGTTCGGACATCTTTTTCGAATGGCGTTGTTCTTCCTTATAGCGGGCTTCTTCGCAAATCTGATGGTTCAGAAGAGAGGAGTCTTCGGATTTCTGAAGAATCGGGCCCTTCGCCTGGGACTTC
>JABIQT010001090.1 GCA_018667995.1 Candidatus Latescibacterota bacterium | reverse complement strand
GCATTGGGGCACAATAGCTACTCAATTAACGGCTGGCACTCCAAATGTGAAGGCATCTACGATCTGGTCATGGACGACCGGATTCTCGACTATGTTCAGGACCTGGTGGGAGATACCATGGTTTGTACTATGACCCACTATTTCTCCAAGGAACCTGGAGACGTGAAGCGCATCAGCTGGCATCAGGACGCTTCCTATTGGCCGCTGTCACCTAGCAAAGTCGTGACAGTTTGGTTAGCAATCGACGACGTTGACGAGGATAATGGCCCCATGACAGTCATCCCGGGGTCACACCTTCACGGCCAGATACCCTTTGAGCTCAGTAAAAAAGAAGAGGCTAACGTACTTGGGCAGACCGTACCCGCCCCAAACCGCTGGGGAGAAACTCCCGTACCACTGGTAATGAGATCGGGCCAAATATCGATGCATTCGGATCTCCTGTTGCATGGTTCCCACCCGAATAAATCACGGAGGCGTCGCTGTGGATTGACACTCAGATACATGCCACCGGACGTGCGTGGCAGAGATGCCGATTCCGGCAGTGGCGTTATATGCCGAGGCCAAGACCCGAACGGATACTGGCAGCATATCCCTCGGCCTCAGGGGAATGAAGTAGGGAAACGCTAGCGCTGGTGATAGAGCTCTTCGCGCAAACACTCACCCACTCGATCCATATAACTCCTTGATCCGGTCAATCAACGCCGTGTCTCCCCAGATTCGAACACCCGATCTCTCAATCAGCCTGCTCATGAGATACGATCTAATCTCCGTTCTAAACTCCATCTCTTTCGAAACGGAAATCGTCGTTCCAAACCCACTCTTTACGTCTATCCTGTTCTGGTTTAGAAAGACTGACCGTACCTGATCGTATACGATGGTTCTCCTGCGTATACCACACTGCTCAATCCTATCATCATAGACGATTACCTTTAGGCGAACGGCTCGCAAGATAACCATGAGTCCAATGATCAATATCGGCGAAGATAACAATGCGATCCGTCCGATCTCCGCAGTGGTCGTGAAATCAACAATGGTATAGATTGCAACTCCTATCAAGAAAACACCTGTAACCCACTGTAATCTACGATAGATAGGCTTTACCTTAGCTGTGAAGAGAATCTCACTGTTCATAGTCGCCCCGATGCCTATTGTCCATCTTCTTCGTCTATGATTTCTGAGGCGGCATTTGCTCCACTTTTTATCACAGATCTCACTGCTCCCGCGGACTTTCGTGCCACATCATCAATCTGAGTAAACACCGCGTCACCAAATTTCTCTACCACGACCTTAGCAGCAGTCGCACCGGTGCGATTGAAGGTCGCTGCTGCTGCATTGCTCGTAAGATCCTTCGCAACGTCTTTGGCCGCCGTTATCCCACCTTGTACGGCAGGAATCCGCACAATATGCTCAGCTCCCCTTGCGGCCGCGCCACCGACGGCGCCTGCAATAGCGTCGGAGATAATTGCTCTCGAATCCAGGGCACCTTCACCACTCATCTTCCGAGACGCAAGACCTCCAATTACTTCTGCAGTAGAACTGGCTCCAACTTGAGTCAGCAGACTACTCCCAAACGTAGCGGCCGCCACCGCCCCGGTTATCGCGCCCTTGGTTGCCGCTCCGACAAGAGCCCCACCATCAAACACCCCCTGACTGTATTGTCCGTATCCTTCTATTCCTGCGCCAATCAATCCTCCTACCACCCCACCTACCGCCCAATGTGGCAGCTCTCCATCGGGATCCACATATTTCAATGGGTTGTTCGACGAGTATAGGTATGGACTGAGATTCGGAAGGGCTGACGCCTTGGGATCCAACCTCATGAACCGACCGGTTGCGGGCGAGTACATTCGTGCCAACATGTAGTCAAGGCCAGATTCACCGTCTCTTTCGTGACTAGTAAACAGATATTGCGTCGCGTCACCAGTTTGCGCCATAGCTTGCCCATAGGGCCAGTAGTCGTAGCTGGCCAACACCACGCCAGTCTCAGAGAGGATCGCCCGTGTACTCCCCAGATGATCTCGAATGTAGAACAATGTCGTACCATTTTCAATCATTGCGATCCGATCGGTTCCCCCATACACATAAGATCTTCGCATGACACCGTTGCCATCATATTCGGCAAGAACAGATCCGTTCAGGCCTCGGATATAGTAAGTTGTGTCTCCAGCCGGATCTTGGGCATGTTTCTTCACCCGACGACCTTCCGAGTCAACGGTATACTTGTACATTTGGTCTGAATCGCTGTAACCACTTATAAATCCGCGATAGTCTCGACTCAGACTCATATTCTCAAAATTCACAATGGCCCCATTGGCATCGTAGTCGTAGTCCCCTGTTCCGGAAACGGATGTAACCCGATTCGGTGCAGATTCGTCCTCGTATGAGAACAGATCAGTGTTTGGCCCTGTCGTCCTGGAGGTACTATTTCCATTCATATCGTACGTCCACTGACGGGTTGCGATACCATTCTGTGCGAATCCTATGAGACGGTCAAGCCCGTCGTATGAGTAATTGTTCGCGATAAAGGATTCATCTGTTCCAACATGCCTGTAGTGTTGTTGCATGATGTTTCCGACCGTATCGAAATCATTCCGTATCTCAAAAACACCGGGGAACCGAATCGCATTTGTCCAGTCGCGCAGGGAATACTCGAAAGAACCGATCGTGGTGTCTTCACCAAGAAATAGGCTATCTACCAGACCATTTGAACCGTACAGGTATCGGGCGAGGACCTGGCCATGACCATCTGTAATACGGTCGATTCGCGCGGCGGAGTCGTAGGCGTATTCTACAGAGTGGCCATCTGGATAGGTTATCCTGGTGATCTTCCCAGCCAGATCATACGAGTATGTGACACTTTTTTCTACCAACCCATCTACGGATGTATCCTGCCTGAAAACACGCCCATTTCTATCAACCGCCAGCTGTACAACGACTTCCGGATACGGATCATCGTCTGTATTTTCCTCGACTTTGGTCAGGTACCCGATCGGAAAACTGTCTTTACTATTGGTAAAATCAATATCATAGTAGCGCCTGGTCACCCAGGAGGCATCGTCGGATTCAAAGTCGTATGTACCGTAAGAGACGAGTCCCTGCAGGCCCTCAAAATCTGCGGCCGTCTCGCCCTCCCTGATGTTCCTATGGTATTTGTCGTACACCCAATACGAAACTAGCCCAGACAATCGCTGTCTTGGATCTTGAGCAAAGCGAAGATTTCCTGACGCATCGTACTTGAAGTAAGTTGTATCGTCTTGATCCGGCATATGACGTGCAGCCATGTTTCCGATTGTGTCGAATCGATAGGTTGTCTGATCGCCCTTGGGGGCCGATGTTGATAGAAGTTGGTCGGCCGCATCATACGAGAAGCGTGTGACGGTTTCAATTCCAGCGGAATCTCCAAGAGTGGAAATGTGGCGCCCATTACTATCAAAATACCTGGTAGTCCTCCTGCCATTTTCGTCTTCGCGGCTTCGAAAGCGATGAAACGGATCGGCTCCACCGCTATTCCCGTACGCAAAACGAATCGCATCCGTATCCCCATGTCCGGGCGGTTTTATCATCGTTTGGCGAGATAGAGGGTCAGCCGCGTAGGACGTTGAGGTCTGCCTGGGCGAGACCAGCGGTGAAGCATCGTAACTGAGCCTACCGTCTAAAGTTGCCATGGGACCTATTTCAGAGACGAGATTCCTCTTCATGTCGTACTCAAACGCACGAAGCAGTGCATGTTGATCAGTCGCCTTCTTGTACTGGACAAGACGGCCGACGCCGTCTGTGAATTCTGATGAGATCTCAACCAGCCCGACATAGACATTTGCCAGGTACAACTCCCCGACCTCAACGGAGCTCGATACCGAGGGTAGCCAGCGTTCTGGCAGTCCCGTCAGCTCAGTAGTAACAGTTGGATCAGGGTGCTGATTCGTAGGAAAAATCCGCACCGTACCCAACCCGTTCAGGTCGACGTCAATTTCGCACGTATACCAAGTGTAATATATTGGCATGACACTACTTACTTGTAATATCTCTGG
>JABIQT010001088.1 GCA_018667995.1 Candidatus Latescibacterota bacterium | reverse complement strand
CTCAATATTCCGTGAGCTATCTCTGGAAGATCACAGGATTCTCTTCAGCACTTTTCAGCGTCTCATCGGAAACAAAAGGATTCTCCTTCACGACCCGAGATCCTTCTGAGCACAGATGCACTGCAATACTGCGACGCGGTTGATCCGACACGTTCGGGCCACTGCCATGGAAGGTCATCGGATGGTGAAAACTCACAGCGCCCCGAGGCATAACCGCGGCGTGCTCGGTCCATTCCTCGCCGTCCGGCACCTCGATTGCCGCCAACGCTTTCCGTTCATCCTGCTCCGCGAAATTACCGGGATCAATCAGAGGCCATCGATGGGATCCGGGTACGAATCGCATCGCGCCTGACGGCACGGTCACATCACTCAGCGCTATCCAGGCCGTGAGAATGCCATCTATCTTATCAAAGAACTGCCAGTAATTGAAATCCTGATGAATACCGATGTTTCCTTTGGAAGAACTCCCAGGCGGTTTGTAGAGAAGCTGTGTATGCCAGACCTGGACTCTATCAACTCCACCGAGCATGAAGGATGCCCAGGCGCCGATGGCGGGATAAGATATCAAAGACAGCAAGGTAGCATCGACACCATGCGCATTGTTGATCTTTATCAGGCGGTCTTGGGGCGATCCCGGTTCGACGGTGCGCGAGAAATGATGTCTGATGACCGGGTCTGTTTCATATTGGCCGGCGATCACCTGGTCCATATGTGCTACCGAGGCGTCGAGCAAGTCGTCCGGAATCAGTTGTGGCGCTTGGAAATAGCCCTGTGATTGAAATACAGCTGCCGCATTCTGATCGATATCAGGGGCGGTGAATGTACCGTTCCCCATTTTGGGGCTCCCATTCTGATTTAGTCCATGTGTAAAAATATACAGTGGGCAAACACCCAAGCGCCCTTACGGCTTTCAGACCCCGCTTCACCGTGTGCGGAGACGGACGGCGATTTCATCATATCCCTCATCCTGCAAAGCAGAGCCGTGGTACACTTTCAATCTCTGAGCCAGGTCCCTATCATCCTGATCCTCTCCCACCAGAAGGGCCATGCTGTCGAGCTTGCAATCAAGACTTCTCACCACCACGAAGAGCATCATATGCTTCCCCATATCCGGGGAACTCATTCAGGACTTCAATTGCAGTACCCAGGTCGGGGCCGATTGCTGCGCGCACTTCTTCAGGTGTGGGAAACGGTTTTCCGGTATCAAGTTGATTCTGAATATAGGCACGCATTTTAGGTACATTGGCTTTCCGGGCCTCTTTTTCTTCGTCGGAATTCTCGCCCTCAAATATCAACTGATTCCCAGATGGATCTGAGATGGGGAGATCCGGAAATTCATAGGGCTCGCCTATTCTAATTTTGACCGACCCGGGACGCCTGATATTCCACTCGGCGGCGAGGCCTTCAATATCTGTCACTTTTAAATGTACCTGGCATGGGCGCGGTGTATCGGGGTGCTCGTTCAACATGAATGCCACCTCATCCCGGGAGATGGCCATAACTACCGGTTGTCCCGGAGCCTGTCTCCATTCCCAGTCGATTTTGAATCCCAACCACTCCACATAGTGAGCGACCGCGTCTTCATACGAGTCTATTCCAAAAACCGGCACCATACTGTTGATTCTTGGTTTTTCCACGTTGATGGTCTCCTATCAAGGAATTGGGACCGTGAAGAGTCCGTCGCGTATACCCTCGACGTGAAAAGTCGGAGGCATTATTCCGAATCAGATGCAGATTCACGGAATTTCAGAATACTTCATCTCGAAGTATGATTCATCATTGATCAAAGATTGAACGGGGATTGGGTGAAGCCAACACGATAGTCCCTATTTCCCAAGGAATCGAAGGACCGTGGCCATCGAATCTTGATGATCTGATGAACTCTCGAAATACATCAGCCCGTACTTGTCACACTCCGTTTTCACGTACACACTGAATGACTTAAGAAATTCGACCCGTTGCCGCGCTTCATCATCGTCGTTGCTCGTCCAATCCAGCTCGCCGCTTGCGGCGCCGTACTCTCGAAGGTTTCGAACCTTCTCCGACGTATTGATCTCACAGTATCCCATAAAGCAGGACCGAATGCTATCTCCAAATTCCTCATGTAGTTCCGCCACATATTCAGGAAGTAAGTATGTTCCCTCCAACAGGCAGTCTTCACCGTTTTCAATATATGTAACGGCCATCCCCTTAACCACCGGCCAGAGCTGCTTCGCAATGGCCAGGTCACCGCCGTTGGGGTCCACGCCATATTCCGGTAGCCCGCGCGCAAGGCCCATCTTGAGATAATCCAAGCCGAAATAGGGAATTCCGGCCTCCGATAGGAATTGTTTGGCAATCGTCGACTTTCCCACTCTTGGTGATCCACCAAGTAGGTAAAGCATGTGGTAGTCCTTCCGAGGCTCAAGGCTCAGTAAATCGCGCGCCACGAGCGTCGATGAACCGATGTACTCAGCCTCACCAAGAAACTCGCGGAGCCCTTTTCACCGGCAGACTGATTGAACGGAGACTCACAGCGACATGCCAAGGAAGTGACGGTCCAGACGTTTAGATCGCGACATGCTGCATTTTATGTGCTTGTCATATCTGGAGTCCGAGACGAAGCTGCGACCATTACCTGGCGCAAGCCGTGACTCACTCAGATCGGGAGTAAGCTCGAGAGGAAAATCGGACCAGATCGCCCTCAGGTCAACTGGGCTAATACTATATAAGACAAGTGCGGCACGCTACCGCCCTGAAATAGGAGTTACGGCAATGATATTGCTGAAGCGTACACACCAGACACTCTGATTCTACCTAG
>JABIQT010001005.1 GCA_018667995.1 Candidatus Latescibacterota bacterium | reverse complement strand
TCCGAGGCAGGGTCTGCCTCTATGGTAGCATGCCCATACTCACGTGTATCTCCGTGGGAGACTTTGCCTTCCAAGTAGTGCCCCATTAGCTGAACACCGTAACAAATCCCGAGAATGGGAAGGCCGATCTCGAAAATATCTGGATCCGGATGGGGCACACTGTCCCCATAAACGCTCTCGGGGCCGCCGGACAGGATTACACCACTTGGAGCCCGACTCTTAAGATCTTCAGCGGAAATATCGTGAGGAAGGATCTCGCAGTAGACCCGACCTTCCCGAATTCTCCGAGCGATGAGCTGGGTGTATTGAGATCCAAAATCCAGAATGGCAATCCATTCGCGTTGTGTCATAGAAAACTCCAATAAAATATCGGATCAGCAAACCTGTAATCGGTCTCAGGCACGCTGCATCGGCGACTCAATTCCGTAAGACGGTATCCTGCTTACCCAATGCCAGATCTTTCTCTGGGAAGTCTGTTGTATAATGCAGACCACGACTCTCTTTTCGCATCTGAGCACTATCGATGATCAAAGCGGCAACCGTAGCAATGTTCCGCAGCTCTATCAGATCGGGCGTGACGACCGTTTTTTTGTAGAAAGCCTCAATCTCCTCAGCAATCATCTTCACACGACGCTGAGCACGGGCAAGCCGGGCATTGGACCTGACGATCCCCACGTAATCCCACATGAGCGTCTGGATCTCTGAGCGATCATGTGCCATTAGCACCCACTCTTCACTATCGAACGTCCCATCTTCGTTCCAATCAGGGACGTCTGGCGGCACGCTCCTGCTGCGACCGGCGATGAACTGTGAGGCATGCTGCACGGCCTGGTGTGAGAATACGAGTCCTTCGAGAAGGGAATTGCTGGCCAGCCGGTTAGCGCCGTGCAGGCCCGTGCAGGTGACTTCTCCGCAGGCATACAGCCCCTCGATGCCAGTACAACCATCGAGATCGGTCACGACTCCGCCGCACATATAATGGGCGGCAGGCACCACAGGTATGTGGTTCTCCGTGATATCTAATCCAAGTGACAGACATTTCGCGTAGATATTCGGAAAATGCTCTCTGGTCTCTGCAGCCACCTTTGCGGTGACGTCCAAGTAGACACACGGATGACCACTTTTCTTCATTTCCCTGTCGATTGCTCGGGCTACCACATCTCTGGGAGCCAAGTCTTCTAGTTCATGGTAATCGATCATGAAGGGACGGCCATTATGATCCTTCAGGACTCCCCCATACCCTCGAATAGCCTCGGTAATCAGGAAGGACCGAGCTGTGGGATGATAGAGTGTCGTGGGATGAAATTGCATGAATTCCAGATTGGCAACGGCGGCACCAGCACGATAGGCCATGGCAATTCCATCACCAGTGGCGATAGCGGGATTTGTGGTATGCTGGTACACATGGCCGGCGCCGCCCGTGGCCAGTAACGTGGCACTGGCGAGCATTTTTTCTACTTTCCCGGTCTTCGTATTCAAAGCATAAACACCCCAGCAGTGCGTTCCTGGTACTCTTTCCTGTGCTTTGTCCCGCAAGTGATGTTCCGTTATGAGATCTATGGCCACATGATGCTCAAGAACTCGAATTCTCGGTGTCTGTTGGACAGTCTCAATTAGTGCTCGCTCTATCTCACGACCGGTCAGATCCGCGGCATGCACGATTCGGTTCCGGGAATGTCCTCCCTCTCGGCCCAACGAAAGCGTCGCCGCATCGTCTGAGCCCTTTTCCTTTGTAAATTCGGCTCCCCAGGCCATCAACTCGCCGATGCGCTGCGGTCCATTACGGACTACCAGGTCTACTGCCTCAGGATGACAGAGCCCGGCACCAGCAGACAGGGTATCTTCAATATGAAACTTGAAGGCGTCATCCGGCGCGGTAACTGAAGCGATTCCCCCTTGGGCATAGTTCGTATTCGACTCGGTATGATTTTTCTTGGTGATTACGGACACGGTACCAAATTCTGCCGCTTTGAGAGCGAAAGAGAGACCGGCAATGCCTGTGCCGATAATCAGAAAATCGGATGTGTATGGCATGGAAACTTGCTTAGGTAAAGCGCGCGAAGGTTTTCCCGCAAATGTGCGGCATGCTAGGGAACAGATCACATAATATACGCACTAGGCGCTGGAAACTCAAAAGCAAAATGGTCTTCGGTGGCGGACCATTTCATAGTTGCCATCTGCCCCGGTACGATTTATTATGCACTCAGAAAACCCTACTGCGAGATAAAAGAATCGAGAGCGACCCCGGGAGGACGGACTCCGCACTTAAACGATACCCATGCCGAGAGAGTCACTAAAGTCTAAACAGAAGCGCATGTCCGAAATCCTCGGACGGTTGAAAGCTACCTTTGACAATCCGCAACCAGCGTTAGAATTCTCAAGCCCGCTGGAGCTGCTGATTGCCACCATACTCTCAGCACAGTGCACCGATGCCAGGGTGAATATCGTCACCAGATCGCTCTTTGAAACCTACCAGACGCCTCAGGACTATGTAGACGTCCCGCTCAGCGAACTTGAGCGAGAAATCCACTCAACCGGATTCTATCACAACAAAGCATTGAATATCAAGAAATGTTGCCAGAGACTGATCGAGCTCCACAACGGTAAGGTACCGATGAGCATGGCGGAGCTGACTGAACTCGCCGGCGTGGGCCGTAAAACGGCTAATGTGGTCCTGGGAAACGCATTCGGAATTCCAGGAATCGCTGTTGATACTCACGTAATTCGAATCAGTGGCCTCTTGAAAATGACGGCACACTCTGATCCGGTAAAGATCGAAGCCGATCTGATGAAAATCGTACCGAAACAAGATTGGACGTCTCTGGGCCACCTCATCGCCACTCACGGCCGTGCGACCTGCATTGCGCGACGTCCAAGGTGCGATGAATGCATTGTCGCTGATCTTTGTCCTTCAAGGTAGCCGGTTATAAACGTAAATTCGGCATCTCTGGTTACCGTCCGATCGTGTGGACGACTTGTTCTGCGTCGGTTACCTACAATGTAGCCCCGGAGAATCTGGCCTTGAATTCACGCCCGCGGGCATATTCACATTCGGAAAGGAACGTTCATGCAAGTGGTTATCCTCTGTGGAGGGCTGGGCACACGCCTGCAGGAAGAGACCCAGTACCGCCCCAAAGCGCTGGTTGAGATCGGCGAATACCCAGTGCTCTGGCATGTCATGAAGATATACGCCTCGTACGGATTTAACGAGTTTGTGCTATGCCTGGGATACAAGGGAGAGATGATCAAGCGCTATTTCATCGATTACTCTATCCTGCGAAATGACCTTCGTATTACCACGGGCAGATCCAAGAGTGTTACGGTTCTGGGACGTGAGGAACAGGAAGATTGGACCGTGACCTGCGCCGACACGGGGGAGGATACGCCAACAGGTGGGCGGGTGAATCGCATTGAGCAGTTCATCCCGAAGGATGATGACACCTTCATGTTGACCTATTGCGACAGTCTGGGAAACATCGACATACCCGCGTTACTGGAATTCCATAACAAATCCGGCAAACTCGCCACCGTCACGGGGGTACGCCCTCCCTCCCGCTTTGGCGAACTCCAGATGGACGGCGACATCGCTACCGGATTTACCAAAGGGGTACCGGTCAAAGCAGGTTGGATTGATGGAGGATTTTTCGTATTCAACCGCCGAATATTCGATTATCTTGACGATCATTCCTGGCTTTCAGGAGATGTGCGCGATGTGCAGGACGATGCAGCCGCGCCCACGCTCCAGAGGCTCGTCTCTGATGGAGAGCTCGGTGTCTTTCGACACGACGGGCTCTGGGAATGCATGGATACGCAGCGTGAGATGGAAATGTTAACCGAAATGTGGAAAACGGAAAAGGCCGCATGGAAGACCTGGAAATAAAAGCGCATACGAGCCCTGAACTTGAGTCGCTGATCCGTCTGCTTGCCGACGATCATGAGACCATGCAGTCCGCGGTGAATGCCCGGCTCATAGAACTGGGCGAGGGCATTGTTCCCTCACTCTGGGACGCCAGAACAGAAGTAACCGACGTGGTGCGATCGCGCATTGATGGTATTTTGGTACGTCTGTCGTCCGAGGCAGGAGAGACACTTGCGTTGACAGAATGGAGAGAGCTCTTTCAGTTCGAAGGAGATGTGGACCTGGAACGGGGAGTGTGCGCCCTGGCCAAGCTACACACGCCCGATCTGAATTGGGCAGAGACCAATGAAGCCCTTGATAGTATGGCGGACGAGATTGCAATCAGATTGAGTGGCATCACTGAGCCTAACGACATCGTCGAAGCGTTCATACAGTATGTATTCAAGGATCAGGCATATCGGGGCGGAGAAGACGCGACATACTTTGATCCAGATGGACATTATATGGATCGGGTTATCGCCCGGAAAAGTGGGGTGCCGATCGCGCTCTCCGCGGTATGCTTGCTCTTGGCGACGCGGATCAATCTGCCTCTCTTCGGTGTCGGCCTGCCTGACCACTTCGTAGTAAAGTACCAGCGGGACGACGCTGAAATTCTGTTCGCGCCATTTCACGACGGTGCCATTATCACCAGGGAAGAGTGTGAGCAGTTCATCATTCGCCAAAAGCTCACATTCACGGATGAAATTCTGACTCCCGTTACAAACCGCTATATTCTCGAGCGTATGCTGGCCAACCTCAGACAGCTCTATCTGCATAAAGACGACCGGGAAAAGACCGATATGGTCGCACAGTACGCCCGAACAGTCAGGGGTGACCTCCCTTGACAGAAATCATCCTCGTGGTGGACGACGAACCCGATATCGTTGAAATCGTAACATTCAATCTTCAGAAGGCTGGTTCACAATAGCACCGCCGGTCAACGCGGACGAATCTGAGTAGGCACATCTTGCGTGTCTGTAGTACCGGCTCTGCCAATACTTCCAGATCTGATTGCATCTTTCTGTGTTTAGACGAACCCCGATCCGATCTGCAGATGAAGCCTGAAACGCATTCCACGCAAACATCTTCATCATGAATTCTTCTCGTGCCATCCCGATTCTGCTGTACGAGTCTGGACCAATCATAAAGCGTCTTTAATAGCACCATGTGAGGAATTCCACCATTTAGCGCCGATGCTTACATGAAATCTTCGGATGGTCTCAGTCTTCCCGTGTAAAATCACGCCGGAAGGTTGACTCGTGGGCAAGGCTCTAGTTGCTATCTACTGTTTCGTACTAACTCTGAAGGAAAGACAACCGCACTTTCATTTCCTCGATTTCCGACCGAAGCCACACCAAACAGGTAGTTGTCTACCACAATATTCCTTAACGTATAAACTGTACGGTTACCGACAAATCGGCTGTGCTGCCATTGAGGTGCGGTTGTATCACGCCAGTACACCTTGTAGCCCACCAGCAACGGATCTTCAACCGGCTCCCATGCCAAGGTGGTAGACGGCTGTACCGCCCCACCGACGCGAACAATAGGCGGCCCGGGGGGCGCCCAGGCCAGTGACGCCAGCGAAATGGCATTGACTGCGGTCAGCTTAGCCGCATACTGAAAATCGACACCTTCGACGACATCACCGTAGACCACACCATCCTCCACTCTTATGTCCTGGTGCTGCCTCGTGTAATTCTCATGCGTCTCCATAATGCGAATGCCTGTATAGCCCGCATCGTTGAATGGTCGATGGTGTCCACCTCTCCCGAATCGGTCCAGTCTATAGATCATGATTGCATCCAGATTGGGAATGAAGGTGTCCGTCATACGATGAACATAGCGGGCAAGTTGACGCGAGGGACCATCAACCTCTCCCCCGTAAAACCGGCGGCGCCTTCGCTGTTCTTCTGTCTCCGTCACCGGAGTGGGTTCGGAAAACACTCTGAAGGTACTATTGTCAATGATGCCGTCGATTCCATGGATATTACCAATCATATCGTTGTTAAGCACGCCTACGATTTGCCAATTCTCCTCCTGGGCAACCGCTGCCATATGCCTGCCACCGTGGAGGCCCTGTTCCTCGCCCGACAAACCGGCGTAAATGATAGAGCTTCCGAAAGTGTAGGGCGTCAACAAGCGGGCCGCCTCAAGCACACCAGCCATTCCCGAGGCATTGTCGTTTGCGCCCGGTGCATCTGTCTCACCATCAGAGGCATCAGAAGCCCGCGAATCGATATCGCCAGACATTATGACGTATCGATTGGGGTGTGTTGTGCCACGCTGAACCGCCAGAACATTGACGACCCAGGTGTCCTCTTTTATTCGCGAGTTCGGTTGACCTTTCACGAGGCCATATTGATACGACACCTCCAATTTGCCCTCAGACTCATCAGAGATACGCTCAAATTCAGAGTGGATCCATCGACGTGCCGCGCCGATGCCTCTTGATTGCGATACGGTATCTGACATGGTATTCCTGGTACCAAAACTGACCAACTTGCGAATGTCTGATTCCAGGCGCGCAGGGGATGACGACTCTACGATATCGTAGAGTCGCATGTCAACGCCAGGCGCGGTCTCCGACATCTGCGCTGCACATTCAGAAGGGTTGGTAAAGATCAGGAGACTCGCGACGAGGAGGCCGATTGCTTCACAACCACGGAACCACGTATGCATGATTGTTTCCTTTTAAATGCTGAGGGTTGAGGCCAATTTTCTCTTTCCCAAAATAAGGTATGTCGTATTCCGTCAAAGTTCAACTTGGAACGGCACGGCCAACGAGACGAACTTCGCGGCCATTCTACGCGAGATAAATCCTTTGATGGCGCCAACAAGTAAATAAAATGCCACACGGTTGTCACAATCATAAAACCAGCGTAACGTATATTATGTGAACATCATCTTCGACGTCGAAGATAGACTATCGTAAAATAGTGTGTCCCGTGACCGGAAGTTCGTGCGGGAGCAGACCTGAGAGGGAGAAAAACAGCATGAAGCAAGGTAAATCGCTATTGGTAATCGTTTGTCTGATTGCTGTTACGTGCACGAGGGATATGGCGACAGCTCAGGAGTTGGGTGCCAACGAGCCGGATTCCATCGCGCAGCGCGTCAGAAACCTAGAGGATCAATTGCGCAAATTGACGGATGCTGTGAACGGTCGCGTTAAGAATGGTCACACAAATTCCAAGATGTCACTCCATGGCCGCGTCCATTTTGACCATTGGGCCTTTCCCAATGCAGATCCGGCCATTGATGCAATTGAGGGCGCACACGGTCCCCAGGACAGATTGGCTTTTCGACGGGTCCGTATAGGTGTCAAAGGCGATATAGCCGATAATGTGCTATACCGCATTACTATTGAATTCGCTAATCCAAATGCCACACAGTATCGGGACGTGTTCATAGGAATGAAGAAGGTTCCGTTCTTCCAGAAGATACTGATTGGCAATCAGAAACGTCCTTATAGCCTCGATCAATTGAACAGCAGCAATGCCAACGTCTTCATTGAGCGACCGTTTATTGCCGATGCCACGCAGCAGGATACAAGACGACTTGGAATCCAGTCATGGAACGTCTCGCGCGATCAAAAATGGAGCTGGCGGTACGGCCTATTCAACCGTGAGAATACGCAGAATGACGGCCGCTATATAAGCGATCATTACCAGATGGAAATTGCGGCTCGGATCGCTACTACATGGCTGTACAGTGACGGTGGGAGGACCTATGGTCACATCGCAATAGCTGGATCATTTGGTCGTACCGATGAGGACAACGACCCGGCGGCCAACACGGCCCGTCTGCGCTCTCGCCCGGAAGCCCGCTCTACAAGCCGATGGCTTGAGACGGGCGCCATAGCTGGTGCGGACGGATTACATCTTGCCGGCGCTGAAGGGGTCTTTAACAGGGGGTCGCTCCAGGTGGCAGGGGAGGCTATGCAGGTTTGGGTGGAGCGTAATCCACAGACAACGACCAAGTTCTGGGGGGCATACGGATACGTATCGTATTTTCTGACTGGCGACTACACCCCCTGGGACCGCAAGTCTGGAACCCTCGGTAAGATGGCCCCCAGGGAAAATGCAGGTCCAGGATGGGGTGCATTTCAGGTCGCTGCGCGTTACTCATACGCCGACTTCAATGATAGAGATATTATGGGGGGTAAAGGAAGCAGTCTGGCCCTGGGCGCCAATTGGTGGCTAAATCCCAACAGTCGCATTCAGTTCAACTACATCCACGGCAAGATTACCAATCTGGCCACAGGAACCGGTTCCTATGATATCCTGGGCACCAGATTCATGGTGTTCTTCTAGTGCCGTGCCTGGATCCGTATGGGAGACGCCGGTGACCGAGCCAAAGCAGCTGCGCATCATGTTCGTCTGCACCGGGAACTCGGCCCGGTCGCAGATGGCCGAAGGGATGGCCCGAGAAATGGGATATGATGCGTACAGCTCAGGAACAGAGCCGGCAACGGTAGTCAACCCAAACGCTATCGTCGTGATGGGCGAGTTGGGCGTAGACATTTCAGCACACGCTACGACGCAATTCGATCTCGCAGCCGCAAGATTAATGGATGTGGTTGTAACTGTTTGTGGGAATGCGGAAGTACACTGCCCTGTGCTTCCGGTCAGTGTACGGCGTATGCATTGGCCGTTGTTCGATCCGGCCAGCGCCGAGGGCGACTCGGATCATGTCCTATCGGTTTTTCGGAGGATTCGGAACGAGATTAAGACCAGGCTTGACGTATTGTCTGAAATGAATTGACCTGTTCCGATTCGGAGTCCCACTACAAAAACATGAGCAATATGAGATTA
>JABIQT010001086.1 GCA_018667995.1 Candidatus Latescibacterota bacterium | reverse complement strand
GAAAAGGCGCGATCCCTTCTAGGTTATGAGCCGTTATGGTCCCTTGAGAAGGGCTTTCGCCAATACCTCGATTGGTATCGAGAACGGCCCAGCGTCAGTGGCTAGCTTCAGGGGTGTCGCGTGCAACTGGATGGGGTGTCGGTCGTGACCACCCCTGGACCTCAACTCGCCTGCATGCGGTACATGAGACATTCGCTTGGTGTGGTCATTCAAGCACTGCTTGGCCGCAGTTGGTTCGTTCAGAGATCGACATTCGCTAGGAAACACATGGTTGTGTGCACGCCAGCTCTCTGTGAATGCCAACGTCGGAATCTCATTTAGTCCAATCTCGACAGATCCGCACTCACCTCTAGGAGGAGGACAAGTTGATCATCGGCAAACTAGATACCGAAGCAAGAGTCGTCCTCGTCGCGGAGATCGGCAACAACCACGAGGGATCTTTCTCGGTAGCTAAGGAGATGATCACCGCGGCGGGAGATTCGGGTGTAGACGCTGTCAAGTTTCAAACATTCCGGACGGAGGACTATGTATCTGGCGCTGACACAGAGAGGTTTGACCGGCTCAAGTCATTTGAGTTGACTATCGACGAGTTCGCCGAGCTCTCGGTTCACGCGCGCGAGTTGGGCTTAGCATATTTGTCCACCCCTTTCGACCTGAGGAGTGTCGAGGGCCTGATACCGCATGTTGACGCTTTCAAGGTCGCGTCGGGAGACAATGACTTTGTTCCGCTTCTGCGATCAGTTTGTGCTACCGGTAAGCCTCTTGTGGTCTCCACCGGCCTTACCGACTTGGAGTTATGCAAGCGGATCGCAGAGTTGGTTCACCGTGAGTGGGGGAGCCGTGGCCACCAGGGGGAGTTGGCCCTCCTGCACTGTGTCTCCGCCTATCCGGCGCTGCCAGAGTTCGCGAATGTCCGAGCGATTACCAGCCTGCAATCAATCCCGGAATGTGAAATTGGCTACTCGGATCACACTCTTGGGATCACCGCCTGTCTTGGTGCGGTGGCCCTCGGAGCGCGGCTCATCGAGAAGCACTTCACGCTGGACAAGGATTACTCGTCCTTTCGGGATCACCAGATATCAGCGGATCCAACCGAGATGCGAAAGCTCGCTGGGGCGATCAGGGAGATGGAGGAGGTCATGGGTGACGGCGAGAAGAGTGTCGCTCCATGCGAGCGAGAAGCGGCGCTTTCGATTCGGCGAAGCATCGCTGCCGCGAGAGATCTTCCCGAAGGCTATCGAATAGAGTCCGATGACCTGACTTGGCTTCGCCCGCGGAATGGTTTGCTACCAGGGCAGGAAGAACTATTGATCGGAAACTCCACTACACGAGCGGTAGAGAGGGGCGAGCCCTTTACAGAGGAAATGGTTCAGTCCTGGTGATTGCATGAAAGTGGTCCTACTTACTACCGACACACTTCATCATCTCTACTTCTCCGCGATGTTGTCCGAGACTGACTGTCTTTCCGGAATTGTTCTCGAGGCACCGCCGCGAGGGCCGACATTTTCTACATTTCACCCTTTTGAGGTAGTACGAGACGAATATGAGAAGGAGTATTTCTTCAAGGAGGATATTCCAAAGTTTTCAACCTTAACGCAGACTCATACAACTTCTAGCGTCAATGATCTGGTGACACAAGGCTGGATAAGTCAAATCCGACCGGAATTGATAATAGTTTTTGGAACTCGGCGCCTTCTCCCTGAGACAATAGTAATCCCCAGTCAAGCCTGCTTAAACCTGCATGGCGGCAACCCTGAAAAGTATCGAGGATTAGACAGTCATTATTGGACTATCTATCACTCAGACTTTGAGAATCTGATTACTACTCTTCACCATGTCGATCTGAATTATGATTCGGGACCTATAGTTTGCTCAGAGGCTATAGAGATCTCCCAGAATATGGATATTCACCAACTCCGAGCTGCCAATACTGAAAGTTGTCTGAGACTGTTTACTGAGACGCTTGCGATCCTAGGTGACGGACGAGATATCCCATCTGCCCCGCAGGGAGAGGAGGGCCGTTACTATTCCGCAATGCCAAGCGCCCTTAAGAGTGATTGTCAGAAAAAGTTTTATTCCTACACTCAGAGACGTGATTGTGCGCGCCGCGAAATAGATAGAATATGAATGGAAAAATGCGTATTTTTCTTTTCCATGGAGTTGTCAGAGAACACCGCCATATGGTCAGGAACTACACTCGGAAGCATCTGAGCATTGACCAGTTTGTGACATTTATGAGAGAAACACTTCAGTTGCATCAACCAGTGACAATGGATGAATGCTTGAAGGCGTGTTTGGGCGACTCGGATCTTCCTCCGTCACCTTTTGCTGTCACATTCGATGACGGATTTGAGAACAACGCTTCAATAGTTGCCCCCATTTTGACCGATCTTGGTGTTCCTGCGACGTTTTACGTGTCCACAGGGTTTATTGGAACTGATCTGCGCTCCTGGACGGATGAGATCGAGTCCGCGTTGGAAGATGAGACTGTAGTGGATATTCGAGGAGTCGGCCAGGGTGTTGACGGGCATTATGAGTCTGCTAAAGAAAAGCAAGCACTTATGGAGGAAATCCGACAGAAAGTCAAGACTGATCCAGCCATCGATCCCTATGAATACGCTAGTAATCTGGTTAAAGCGATTGGCCCCCGGCAAATTGAGTTTTGCGGAGAGTTGGACGCAAAAATGACATGGGATCAGGTGCGGGACCTAGACAAGGAACCTCTGTTCACCGTAGGGGGGCATGGTCACACTCACCGAATTCTTTCCCACTTGGGGCATGATGAGTTGGTTGACGAAATACGTACGAGCGTGAACCTGCTGGAAAGGGTGGTCGGTCATCCGGTTATTCACCACTCGTATCCAGAGGGCATGCCCAACTGCTACTCACCGGAGGTAATCCGGGTACTAAGACAGTTTGGCGTCAGGTGCTGCCCAACTGCCATCGAAGGGTTCAATGAGTTCCGGTCGGATCCGTTTGAGTTGAAGCGGATCTTGGTTGATGGCTCAAAGGTCTGACTGCTGGATGGCTGTAACAATAATGAGCCGTTATGGCCCCTTGAGAAGGGCTTTCGTCAATACCTCTATTGGTATCGAAGCCGAGTTGGTTAGAAAGGCCGATCTGGCCATGAATCCTCCCAGCACTGGTTGGTACCAGTTGAGGAACTGTCGAGGTCTCTTGTAATGCTGACTCCTGATCTTTGGTTGACGGCTAGCACTGGCTGGGAGGTTCAGCGCCTAGATTACCCTCTTGATACACTAGAATCTGAAGTCCGATCCGCTCTTCAAGTTGTTGCTGGCAGTGGCGATCATGTCTTGATCTTCTGCATGGTTGACACGAGCGCTGTCGAGCCCTGTTGGCAACTCCTCAACTCTGGGTTCTTCCCCGTTGATATTAGGATCTCCCTCGAGTCCACTGCCCGAACTCACCACCAAGAACATTCACACTTAGTAAGGCGCGTAAATCCCGCGGATCGAGAAGAGGTGTTACGGATTGCAGAATCTAGTTTCCAGTTCTCCCGCTTTCACCTTGATCCGCGGATCCCGAATGACATCGCGGACCGAATCAAACGTCGGTGGGTAGAGAGTTACTTTGATGGCACCCGTGGCGACGTCCTCTATGTTGCTTATCTGAGAGGACAGGCGGTTGGCTTTCTCGCGACGATGATCACGTCTGACCGGCAAGGAGAAATCGCAGTGATCGATCTAATCGGTGTTGACAGGAATGCCAGAGGGCTGGGGGTTGGAGCGTCGCTGGTTTCGTACTTCGAAAAGGAGTGGCTTGATCAGTGCCGAGTTCTACGTGTTGGGACCCAGGCAGCTAATACCTCATCGATTCGTTTCTATGAGAACCAAGGTTTTCGTGTGCGTAGCAGCGAGTACATACTACACGCCCACTGCGAAAATGGAAAGCTCATAAGATGAAAATTCGACATCTTGATAGTTTTATATTGTGAGAAATACTGCTGTGTGTCTGATAGTAATGGCAAGCGAAATACAATTTGGAAACTATCTTATGGTGTCTGAAGTGATCGTCTTCAACTGAGACGACGCAATATCGAAAATGTCAATGTGGGTCCCTATGACCCGACCTCGTCTAGGTCGAGCGGAGAGTGGGCGGAGGATTGCCCGTGTGTGGAATAGCAGGTCATGTAGGTAATCGAAACCCTCCAGTAGAGCGACTGGACCGTGCTCTTGAGTCAATGCGTCGCCGTGGTCCCGATGCTGCGTCCTGGAAGCACTGGGAGTTGTCCTCCGGTAGGCACGTCTGCCTTCTTCACAGCCGCCTTTCCATCATCGATCTTGCCCGTCGGGCTGACCAGCCAATCCGTTCTGGTGGCACCTGGCTTTCCTTTAATGGCGAACTCTACAACTACGTCGAAGTTGGGAATCGTCTGAAGCGAAGTGGCACCAGACTCCTGACAGAGTCAGACAGCGAGGTCCTGGCCGCAGTCCTCGATTCGGAGGGGGCCGACGGCCTAGACGGTTGTGAGGGCATGTGGGCCTTTGCCGCATTCAACGAAGCGGCAGAAACAGTTCTTCTATCTCGGGACCGATTCGGCGAGAAGCCCTTATACCTATACCGTGATATTGATGGTCTTTACTTCGCCTCCGAGATCAAGACCCTCGTGGCGCTCATAGGGAAGAGGCTGGCGGTAAACACCGACCACCTTCTCCGTTACATGACCAATAGTTATAAGTCGCTTTATAAGAAACCTCATAGTTTCTTCGCCGGTGTCGAGGAACTCCCCCCGGGAACCACTCTCAGAATCGATCCCTACGGTTCAGAACACCTGGATCGCTACTGGATTCCCAAACTGGCTCAGCAAGTGGATATGACTGTTGAGGAGGCCGTTGCTGGCACCCGCGACCGACTGTTACACGCCGTCGAACTTAGGCTCCGGGCCGACGTGCCAATGGCCTTTTGCATGAGTGGCGGCATCGATTCCGTGTCCCTCATCAGTATCGCCAAGCGAATCTTCGGATACGAGGTGAATGGGTACACAATCCTAAACACTGACGAAAGGTACGAGGAGTTGGAGATGGTGGAGCATGCTGTCTCCGAGTTGGGTATCGGTCACAGATTTCTCCAACTCACGACTGATGGCTTCATTCCCGGTTTGCGAACGCTGATCGAGTACCACGACGCGCCAATCTACACACTTTCCTATTACGTGCACTGGCGTCTAATGGAGGCGATCGCTGCAGACGGATACCGAATCTCAGTAAGCGGAACGGCGGCTGACGAGTTATTCAGTGGGTATTTTGATCACCATCTGGCCTACCTCTACGAGGTCCGCAATGATAGGCGGGCGCACCAGGACGCCCTGGAAGGATGGAACCGGAATGTTCGACCCGTGGTGCGGAACCCCGACCTCCAGAACCCTCGACTATTCATTGACGACTCCCGATTCCGCGATCATCTCTTCCATGGATCGCAACAATTCCGATCATTCCTCCACGAGGACTGGAGCGAACCCTTCAATGAATTCCCGTACTCGGATGATCTACTACGTAACCGAATGTTGAATGAAATGTTCCATGAAACCGTGCCAGTTATCCTTCACGAAGACGATCTGAATGCAATGTTCTTCTCTGTTGAGAACCGGACACCATTTCTGGACCGTGAACTCTTCGAATTCTCCCAAACCATTCCCACCCGCTATCTGATCCAGGATGGCCTGGCAAAAGCAATTCTCCGGAAGGCCATGCAGGGCATCGCCCCCGACCTGATCCTTTCGAATCCTCGCAAGGTTGGCTTCAATGTGCCGCTCCAGAGCGTCCTCGACACCCGGGACACCGCATCGCCGGGAGCGGCCCTGTCGAACGGGCCGATCTTTGACTTCGTGAAGAGAGAATCGATCGATGGTCTCTGTGATGGTCGGCTACTCAGCAATAGTGAGAGCAAGTTCCTCTTCAATGTAATCAATGCCAACATGTTCCTCGAGTTGCACGGCTAAGGGCTAGTACGATCCAGAGAGGTCACAGAATGATCTGTTTCTGCCAAGAGTGCATACTTCCGGATACCAGGCCAAATCTCGAGATCGGTGAAGATGGTGTCTGCACCGCCTGCTTCTCACACCGCACGAAGGAGTCGATCGACTGGCCAGGTCGCGTAGAGGCGTTTCGGGAGATAGTCGAACAAGCCATCAGTCGAACTGAGAGGTATGACTGTGTCATCCCAGTAAGTGGAGGAAAAGACAGCACGTGGCAGGTGCTCAAGTGCCTTGAGTATGGCCTTACTCCCCTGGCTGTTACTTGGAGGCCCCCTGGCCGGACCGAACTCGGTCAACGCAATCTCGACAATCTTGTCCAACTGGGAGTCGACCACATTGACTACCAGATAAACCCAAGTATTGAGCGTCGCTTTGCACAGAGGGCTTTCAAACTCTATGGATCGACTGCGATCCCAATGCACTTGGCCATCTTCAATATCCCACGAGTGATTGCCACACGGTTTGACATCCCCCTTATCGTCTGGGGGGAGAACTCAGCGTTCGAATACGGAGGCGCCGAAGAGGGGCGGATGGCTTTCCTGCTCGACGAAGAGTGGATCCAGCGCTATGGCGTCACACACGGGACCACCGCGGCTGACTGGATTGCTGAAGGCTTCACGGCTAAGGAACTCTCCGCTTACTTCGGCCCGACTAGTACTGAACTGCACACGGCTGGGACTCGCGGTGTTTTCCTTGGCAACTACTTCCGGTGGGACCCTGCTGAGACAGCGACGATTGCTGAGTCTCATGGTTTGCAACGGCGCTCAGAGGGTCCTCGTACCGGCTATTACGCTCACACTGACATTGATGACGCGTTCATCTCTGTCCATCATTGGTTGAAATGGTACAAGTTCGGCTTTACACGGTTATTCGACAATCTTTCACTCGAGATCCGCAACAGACGAATGAGCCGCGATGACGCCCTCTCTATCCTGGAAGAGTTGGGTGAGCAGAGGCCCGACGGGGACATTGCTGCTTTCGCCCAGTTCGTCGGATGGTCGGTTGAGGAATTTATGGATCACGCAGAACAATTCCGAAATCAGGCCATCTGGGTTCGGGAGGTTGCAGGCTGGCGAATACCTGGCCACGTTGTCTCAGAGGACTGGTGGCGATAGGTCCGATCGTCTGACTGATTTGAGACGGCACGGTAGAGTTGAACTAGTTGTCAAGGCTCTATAGGAGGCGAGTTGGTTGGAGTTTTCTGAGAACAAGCCACCACGGACGTTCACCGTCGGAGTTGAGGCATCAAGGGAAATTCGCGATTGCGGCACTCTTCACCTAGAACCGGATGAACAGGTGACCTTCCTTCTAGGAGAGTCCGAATATGACGTAGTCCGTAAGGACTGGGGGTTCTACGCCACTCCATCGCTGAATGGGCGACTCTTGGATAACGGCCTTCACGCTGTGCTTGTACGAAACCGGTTCGGCAAGTTCTACGTATTCCTAGTCGAAGACGGTCGGACGGGTGAACTCCAGCGGTACCTGGATGAGGACCAGATCTCAATCGTCACATGGCTGGATACCGATGAGGCCCTTGATGACCTCGTTCGCGGGTTGGCACTTATTGACTCTTCCCGATGACCGTACCCGTTGAGAACGCCCCTCCACATTGGCTTTCTGCGACGATGTGTACCGGATACAGGTCGGTATACATCGTCGCCGTGAAACTGTGACCGTAGGGCCTTAACAATGATGTCGCAGGGTGAAATCTCTTCAATGCGAGATCGTTCCGAAACGATCCTGGTGACCACGTCGCTGGAGGAGTCATGGCCGGATGCGAAAGGACAGATCCTGTTCCTCGGCCAATGGTGTCAACGTTTTTCTAGACGCAGCCTATGGAATGGTCTTCCGTGCCAGGTTGTCCCCTACCACTGGGACGCTCGCGCCAAACTAGCTGAGGACTACCGATACCTCACAGAATTATTTGAACGCGCCCTGCTGAGTCTCCACCGCTGCCTGAACGAAGTCCATCACACTGACCATGGGGTCAGGTACTGGCGGATGGTGGTTGGACCGTGGCTCTGGAGATACCTTCATATCCTGTTCGATCGCTTCGAAGTCATCCGAACTGCAGAAGCCGTGGGCTTTGACACCTCGATTGTTCTGGACGGAGCGCTTTCCCTTCCTCCACCCACCGATACCACCCATTCCAACGCTTACCTGGTGTCGGACACATGGAACCACGCCCTGTTCGCCCGCATCCTCAGTCTGAGGGGGTTCGACGATCGACTGCAGTCTGGACCTCCGTTGTCAGAACCGGAATGCGCCAGGGAACAACCGAGACCCTTGAGGCCCTTCGTGCACCGCCTCTTTGACCGGTGCAACACGGTTGCCGTCCGAGTCTCTCAGGAGAACGATGTGGTCATGTACCAGACCTATCTTGACCCGCGAGAGGAACTCCGACTGGGAGTAATGCTCGGCCAGGTGCCTTGCATCCGACCGGCCCTTCCGCGGATCGGTCAAGGGATTTTGCCTGAGCGTGACCGCCGAGCGGCACTGACGCTTGACTTGCAGGTCGACTCACCATTTGAATCAGCGGTGACAGGTGAGATCTGGCAGGACCTGCCAATTGTCTTGCTTGAAGGCTTCAAGCAGTTGGAGCACACTTCTGCCAGTCTTCCATGGCCCACGAATCCCCGGGCAATCTGGACTTCTAACGCACACTGCTCGGGCGATGTTTTTAACGCCTGGGCAGCGGAAAAGGTGGAGCGGGGAATTCCCCTGATCATCGGACAGCATGGTGGGCACTTCGGCACTAGTGCCTTTAATCCGACAGAGGAGCATGAGAGGAACATCAGCGATGTCTCTCTTACATGGGGGTGGACGGAATCCAACGGTCATCGATACGAGCCGGTCGGCCAGTTTCCAGCGGTCCAGCCACTTAAGGGGGGATTCTCAGAGCGTCCTAATGCCGTTCTAGTCAGCCACGTGATGACTCGCTGTGCGAAGGAAGCCGTTGCTGGCATTATTAGCAGCCAATGGCTCAATTATTTCGATTTCCAGAGTCAGTTCATCGAATCGTTACCGGAATATGTAAGAAAAAGCCTTGTGATCCGGACTGTCTCTAGTGATCTGGGATGGGACCAAGTGGAGCGGTGGGAGTCGCAACATCCCAACGTCAAAGTTGACGCTGGAGAAAGGCCGTTGCTCAAACTTGTTGAAGATTGTCGCCTCTATGTTGCCACCGCTAACTCCACAACTTTTCTTCAGGCCTTCCACCTAGGTATCCCCACGATTCTTCTTTGGGACCCCGTCCACTGGGAACTCAGGGACTCAGCAGACGGGGCATTTCGCGCACTCGAATCGGTCGGCGTCTACCACCCTGAACCAGTTCATGCTGCCGAGTTCATTGGAGAGATTTGGACCAACACGGACGCTTGGTGGCGTAGTGTCGAAGTTCAATCCGCTATCAATGGGTTTAACGACCAGTTCAATCGTTGTCCACCAGATTTGCTGTCCCAGATCAAGGGAGTCATCCATCGGACGGCTGATGCCGCGCATCACAACAAGAACTTTGGCCGTTGACTCCAAGGATTGACTTGTGACCACTGCTCGCGAGATAAAGGTAGTTGTGCCACGAGCCGACACGTACGAGGAGACAGTTGTCTCCTTTCTTCGACGGGCCATTGAGGTCGCCCAGGCCCAAGGTCAGGAGGCACATATCGCGTTAACTGGAGGAAATACGGCGGAAGCTGTCTATCGACACTGGTCGACTTATCCCGATCAGCCAAAGCCACCGCTGGCGATCTACTTGAGTGACGAACGGTGTGTCCCAACGCATCATTCTGGTAGCAATCATGGAATGGTTCGCCGAAGCCTCTTTTCAAACTCGCTGCCGGCCGGGATCCGCATGGTCACCCCAGATGTCTCGGACCCGCGATCAGCCGCACGGGAATACGACCAGAGGCTCCCATCGACTTTTGACCTCCTTCTCTTTACGCTCGGCGTTGACGGACACTTTGCCTCCCTCTTCCCAGGAGAACTGAATTCACTAGTCCAATCTGGACGGGTTGCAGTCACAGTTGGCCCACCACCATTTACAGGTCGTGTCTCTCTTACTATCGGGGCTTTACACACAGCACGAGAAATTGTTGTTCTTGCTCGTGGACGGCGGAAGGGGGAACTAATCTCGAAGATGGTGTCCGAGAGTCCAAACGTTGACGACTGTCCAGCTGCAGCGCTCCTTGGGTATAACTGGGTCTTGGACGAGGAAGCCGCTTCCGCTTTTAATGAGGCAGTCGAATCGAGTATTTTAGGTGAGACGATCCACAGATGAGATTTCTGGCCGCCCTTCTAGGCCGCTGGGTCTACCGGCTATCTAGCCCAGTCGTCGCACTAGTCCTTCGATGCAGAGGCGTAAGGGTCGGGCGCGGTTTCTACATTGAGGGCTTCCCTTATCTCAAACTTAATGGTTGCCGAGGAGCGGTAATGATCGGCGACGGCGTCCGTGTTCACGGAGCGATTGACCTTCGGACTCGGGAGAACGGCCAGATCCAGATTGACGACGGTGTCACTTTGGACCGGGACTGCAGACTTGTTGCGGCAGCGGAAGCCGTTCTTCATCTTCAAACCGGTGCTGATGTGGGTTGCTTTACTATCTTCAATTGTGGAGCAGATGTGACGGTCGGGAAAGGCGTTCTAATTTCCGGCTTCTGCTACATACAGAGTTCTGGACATGGCATTGCAAGATCGATTCCGATTCGTGAGCAGCCCCACCACCGGGCGGCCATAGTTATAGGAGAGGAAGCCTGGTTGGCCGCTCACGTTGCCGTTCTCCCTGGCGTGACCATTGGCATGGGAGCAGTCGTTGGTGCTCATAGCGTTGTCACACACTCATTAGAATCGTTCTCAATCAATGTCGGAATCCCTGCTCGACAGATTGCGGAACGGACAGATTAGATAGAGGTGGAGGACTAAACCCGATGTCAATACGAGGGTTCTCGCCGGATCGTCCCACCATAGGCACGCGGCTGACCTTGGCCGATCCTGCCGTTGCGGAAATCATGGCCGCTGCCGGCTTCGAGTGGCTGAGTGAATTATCCGGGTGCAGGTTGTTGTACGTACCTCTACGACCCGGCCAGTCACAGAGACGACCACTCTGTTACTTTACTGATATATTCAATTGCCTAGGAGCGGAATCATTGCTGACATTTCGGCGGTGAACTAGACTTCAACCGCTGTGTGAGATGGGGGATGAACTCCAATCAAGTACCAGATGAATTACCTGCTCGCTATCACCAAGTACAAACTATTGTCTTGGTCAGTTACACATCAGTATTCACCTAGTATCAATGTGTAGACACTCCTACCGAGGCGTGAACTTATGACTTCCCTGAAACTGACGGAGGACTCTTCCAAGCGTTATGCCGCGTTCCTCAAGTCCCAGGAATTCAATGAGGGGTTGCCGGACTCCAAGAGTTCCTACTGGCAGCACCATGCCAGCCTTGTCTCTGCCGATCTCAAGAAGGCAACGGTCCTTGTCCGAGGGCGCTCTGGGATCTACATTACACCCTCACTTCGGCCAGGTGCCTCGATAAAGTTCGTCTTTACTCGAAACGGTCTGTTAGGTAGGCTGCAACGCGTTCCGAGGGCAATATTGGTCGCGATTGGAAGACGTCTATTGCGCTGGTTCCCAATCCACATTGGTGGCCCGGTGTTCCTTAGTTATCCTCAAGCATTTGACGCTGTGATGCAGAACAAAGAAATTGCAGGAGCAATTAGGTCCCCCTATCGAATTGATCATTCAGCACTCGCGCTCGTTGATGGAGTGTTCAGCGATACTCACTCCCTATCTGAACACTACCGCGGCTGGGTTGGATTGTCTCCATCATGGAACATTATTATTCAATACTACCTATACAATATCTTACGTGGAAATGCCGAACCTGAGAAACTTAGCACTATTCTGGAGATTGGTGGGGGTAATGGAAACTTCGCATCGTTGTGTTTACATGACCTTCCGTACACAAGAGTAATCCTTGTTGATCTCCCTGAAATGCTGTCAGTTTCAATTCCCTTCCTTGCCAATCTCTTTCCAACTGCCCGATTGGGACTTCCGAATGAGTTCAGGGAGAATGGCTGGAATGACGACTTTGATATTGCATTTCTTACACCAGGACAGATCAGCTTGATCCCTGATGACACTGTTGACGTATCAGTTAATATATCATCCTTCCAGGAAATGACTCACCCTCAGATAGCAGCCTACTTTCGGTTGATACAACGAGTAACTCATAATAGCGGTTTGTTCTTGTGCATGAATCGCGTAGAAAAGATTCCTGCAGGCCCAGACTCGCAGAATACTGTTTACGACGACCCACCGAATAGATTTGCTGATTATCCTTGGGTTTCAACTAATGAGTTGCTGGTTTATGAAGTGTGTCGCCTCATACGACTAGTTCAACTTGATGACGTAATGATACGACTTGAAAGAGTCTGTAAGAGCGTAATAGATCCGGACTGAATCGCCCCGGGTTTCACGCAGGTGATGATGATGTGCCTTGGGTTTGGTGGAGTCGGTTTGTTGGAATGGGTCATGTTTCCTGACAGCGAGGAGGCATTGAGATGCCGAGGTTCTATCCGTTCGAGTATCGCCGCCGTGTGATCGATTTGATCGAGTCTGGCATGTCGGTGACTGAGGTCGCTGGCGGTCTGGAGGTGACGGCAGCGACGATCTACAACTGGTGGAACCAGCATCTGGTCGACACCGGGCGCAAGCCGGGAACGTCGTCGGTGGAGAGCATCGGGTTGGCCGCAGCGAACAGGAGGATCGTCGAGCTTGAAACAGAGTTGGTTGCAGCTCGGCGTGCCAATGAGTTGCTCCGGGTGGTGGTGCCCCCAAAAGGCGGTTCGAAGCCGT
>JABIQT010001078.1 GCA_018667995.1 Candidatus Latescibacterota bacterium | reverse complement strand
TTGACTATTACAAGTGCTCTTGCGGCGATCGTCGTCGGTGGTTTCTGGATAGCAAGCTGAGAGGATCCGCTTCGCTTTGCTAACACAGGTCTTTAGGACCACTGCTTCTACCTCTTGTTCTTCTAAGACACCGTAATGTACGGCATGGCAGGTTTAGCAGGGGAACCACCCAATTGGCTGGTCCCACCTAACTCATAGTCTATCCCCTCGTCTAAGAGAACTGTCAATCTCCGACAGCCTTCAGATACAATTCATGATTGCCATCAGCACCCTCTCAATCAGAATCAAGAGTTTCGCTTCATATGCTACAGTTCGCTGGACATATTGTAATAGAGTCTCCTGATGGATCTTACCCCTCCCTGCAAATATCGCGAAGTAAGGCCAAGCCTACGTATCAAGAGTTCTGAATGAAACCAGCAAGTCCTCCCGTTGTCTGACATATCTCTGTAAAGAGGTGTGAAAATTCTGTCCGGGACAATCCGCCTTTCACGACCAGTTACGGGGATAGGTATACCGCTACGTGAGTCCGTTCTGAGATATTACGGTGAGAACATACTCATGCAAGATCTCAGGGCAGCCGCGCAGATGAGCCAGGATATCTATTCGCGGAGGCGACCTCTAAGCATCCAGTCTTGCATGCAGGCATCCGTAATAGTGGCCGGTACAGTTTTCAGGCACGATGGAGTTTCGCCAAACAACATGAGAAAGCCTTCTGGACTCCCCAAATGAATTCTGCATGTCTGTACTGTCCCATAGTATCGCCGATTAGAATAACCGACATCTCACAGCAAGATCCTCAATAGACCTCCCAGAGATGTGGTTCGTCCGGAAACCACATGAGGTCAACCCCGAGCGATACTACTTGAAACAGCAGATATGCCACCAGAAATCCGATGAACAGCGGTTGCGCTGACCGGTACAAGCGCCATCCTCCGATTCGTAACAGGATAGCCTGAATCAGCCAGGCGAGGAAAATCTGAAGGAATGCTTTGGTAACCGGGGCCGACATCACCACAACCATTCCGATGGGATGTAGTGGCCACCAGTGGAAGAGATAAGTCCCAGCAGTCATGAGGATCATGATCACGAAACCTGATACAAAGAAGAGAATCTCTAATTCGCTGATCTGGGTGGCATTGTTTATCCAGGAAGTGATCAATCCATAGAAGGCCGGTCCACGTCCGCTGCCAATGTCCGTCCTCAGGTTCTGCGCGCCGTAGGTATATCCAGCATATATCAGGTATGTTAGCGAGGTGAGGAGGCTTGTGCAAAACGCCACTGCGCATAACGGGAACAGCCTCCTTCGATAGGCATCCATGAATTCCCTGAGCCAGGCGATGTGCGAAGTGCCGATCATCGTGAATGTCCGCCAGTTTCTAGCAAAGCCATTGGTCATCCCGAGGGTCGTCAGGTCAGCATGTGAGATATTGGCAGAGCCGATAATACCGATGCTGAACTGATGAGAGTTTATGGGAAGGTCAAGGGACACTATGCCTGCCTCAGCTACCACACGGGCAAGCGCTAGATAAATCACGAACAGAAGAAACAGGAAAAGAACCATCACTGGAAGGGAGAGGCCAATCTTTGCCAGCCAGAATATCACATAGCCCATGCCAAATACCAAACCCAGAACTGCCATGCGATATGAAAACAACTCTTCAGTCTCGTCCAATCCCACATCACGCCCGCTAGCCTGCTTTACCACCTGCCAGATGTGTCGACGCGCCATCCACATCCCCCACAAAACGAATGCAATGAGCCCACCAATTGACTGTATTCCAGTGACGCCTCCGGCAACGATAGTACCGGATGAAGAGGACACGCCCATCATGCTCAGAATGCCCGATTGCACATTGTAGATCACAAGAAAGGCCCACATACTGAAGAGGACTTCCGCATTGACAAAGAAGAGCAAGCAGAAGACAAAAATGTTCATGCCTACGGTCAACGGAGGAAACGACTGTCCCACAAACATCTGCGATGTATCCGCTGCCATGATAGGAATTCGGGGCCAGAATCCCCAGAAGGATAGAATGTTCCAGATCATGATCAGGGACATGATAATGAACCCCACTCGAAACACCGGCTTCCTCAGCAATGCGGGCTCGTCAGGATGCATGGGGTCCTCCTGGGTTCCCAGCAAATGAAGCACAACTTCTCCCAGCGGAAAGCGAAGGCGCTCATGTTCCACCCATTGGCGACGTAGAATTACCACAATGCAGGCGCCTGCAAACACAAGCACAAGAATAATCGACAGCCACCAGAAAATCGGAGTAATCCAGATTCCCCACGGAATAGACTGGCCTTGCTCCATTCCCTCAAAGAATCGACGAATGGACTCACCTTCGTTCTGCAGAACCAACCATTCAGGAAGGTATGGGTGAAACTGCTCCTCCCATCGATTCTCTGCGTTTGCGAAATAATAAGGCGCGGTAATGACCACAAGAAGATACTTGGTCAAAGCTTGATCCGGGACCATAGACGCTGCAAATCCCATGGCGAATATTATAATAAGCTCTGAGCGGGTCAGTGGGGAAATCGAGGAGACATAGGATAAGGAGATATTTGGAAGGACAATAAGGAACAGAAATGGTATAAGGACTACGGAGGGTAATTGCGTAGCCGCAAACTCATACCCCATCTGATTGGAGGCGTATTCTCCCCATAGACCAACGAGAATTGCTAGTAGGAAACCTATGGCAGGTGCTCTATATGAAGTGATCATTCCGGTATCTTCACCTCTGTTTTACTTTTGGGCGTCAGGGCAAAGATATACCGAGCAGTGAGTATGTAAATTGTTTTGTGTAAGTGGCAATAGCGATTACCCTATTGGT
>JABIQT010000456.1 GCA_018667995.1 Candidatus Latescibacterota bacterium | reverse complement strand
CTGGATGTGTTCCGTAAGATCCGAATTCCCAACTATGAGTCAAGAACGCCTCGAATTCTGCATGTTGAGGATGACAGAGACATTCTCAGAGTGGTAGAGAAGGCCTTCGGGGAAGGTGTTGAGATTGATTGCGCATTGACTGTTGTTGAGGCCAGGCAGAAACTTGAGGCCCGCAGCTATGATTTGGTGATACTGGATATTTCGCTTCCCGATGGTCGTGGGGAGGCTATTCTTGCCGATCTGAACAATCAAGGTCTTGCGGCCCCGCCGGTAGTCGTATTTTCTGCGCTCGAGGCGCCAGCCAATCTTGTAGATAGAGTCTCACGTGTGTTACAGAAATCGCGTACCACTATCCCGGAACTTTGCACCATTGTGGAAGGCCTCATCAAGAGATACGACCTCCTCCCTGATGTCACTACCGAACAATAGAGCGCCTTATCTGGCTGTCTGTATCCGAGACCCTCGTAACGAACTGGTTGGGCCCGAGTGCGAGAACTTGACGGGGGGTAGTCCGGACTCCTTCGGAATCGCAAGATGTCAATCGATCGTCCGCGTGCCGGCCGCCTGCTATATCCGTTACGGACTGAAGTGGATTGCAGAGGCGTCCTCTCTGGGTGAGCTGGTCTCCATGGTTCAAGCCGCGGAATTGGATGCCGACGGTTTTCGAGTCGAATTAGTCCGTCTGTCGAAGCGTCTCGAGATCGATCGCTGGGAGGCAATGCGCCGGGTGGCCGACGCGATTCCAAGCGACCCGAACATGAAATCACCGAAGTGCCGGTTCCTTATCCTCTCCCGTGAGAACTGGTGGTGCCTTGGCGAGATCATCACAGAGCAGACACACGACTACCGTATCCACGATCAGAAACCACACAGAACGTCCAGTTCGCTTCCTTCACAGCTGGCGAGAGCCCTGATTAACCTTGTTGTCCCTGGTGCCAAATCCATCGTAGATCCCTGTTCCGGAGTCGGCTCGGTGCTTCTTGAGGCATGTGCTCTGAATGTGGCCTGCAGTGGTAGCGATTATAACAGAAGAATGGTTGGAATGTCACGTAAGAATATCCAACACTTCTCTTATGGGGCATCTGTATCATTTGCGGATGCGCGCGAATTAAATACGGAAGCTGATGCCGTGTTTACTGATCTGCCATATGGCATGAAATTGATGATATCTGAATCGGACGTCAGACGTATATTGGACCGAAGCATTAGGTGCGCTCCTACCGCGCTCTTCGTAGCCGGGAGCGACATCTCCAGTTGGCTGACTTCGGCGGGATATAACAGAGTGAGTGTGTATCGCGTACCGAAGCAGACTGGATTCATGCGATACGTTCATCGTGCGGAAAGGAATTGAATATGGTACGGTTAGGTACTGCTTGTGATCCTGTTACTGTTGAGTCGCCTGCGTCTGGAAGACCCCATGAGGGCAAGGTCCTTGCTGCCATACAGGCACACGCCGACGACATTCCTCTTTTTTGTGCCGGAACGCTGGCAAAGCTCCTCGACGAAGGCTATAAGGGGTATTTGATTCAGACTACGAATGACGAAAAGTGTGCTCCCACACCGAGTCTTGGAGAGACGATACTGCGGAATGAGCAGGAAGTGGATGAGCTGGCACGTATTATGGGATTGGAGGCCGTGTACAATCTCGGTTATCGAAACCACAGGCTGGACGAGGCATCACCACTGGAGCTTCGTTCCCGACTGGTTCTCCTATTTCGAGCCCTCAAAGTGGACACCGTGCTGACGTTTAATCCGTGGGGGCATGGCGAGGAGAATCCGGATCACGTGGTAACGGCACAGGCTGTTGAGGCTGCGCGTTGGATGGCGGGGATGGGGAAGGATTACCCGGAACAGATCGCTGCAGGACTTAAGCCCCATACCGTACAGGAACAATACTACTGGGTTTGCAGGGAAGGCCAACCCTATAACCGTGTGATCGACGTGGCACCCTATATTGAGAAGAAGATTGAAGCCATGAGCGTGAATAAGTCGCAGGGCCCGGGAGGTGCCAATGGATCCCGCCTCCGAGACCGGCTGGCGTCCAATGGCCTCAGATTGCCTGCTCTCGGCGATAACAATGAGACGGCGGACCGCGAGTACATCCGACTTTTTGGACTTGACGATTTTCGTGCCACGGGCGAACGCCACGGTTTGACTTTCGCCGAGCCATTCCTACATATCCCACCAGGTGGGACCTTTGTTGGTGCGGTCGATCCCAATTTAGTCGAAGCCTACATCTCAGAGCATGCCGTCCCAGCGGGTGAGTAACCACGCAAGAGTCCGGCTATATCCGCACCTTGACAAACAGATTGAAATATGGACTCGGGGCAGAGATGGTCGCCATACCAGAAAACAGTTCGCTATCGACGAAATTGGGAGGGCACTATAGTCTCTAAACGAGTCACTATTAGATCCTCAATATCCTCTGAAAACCTATTTGGGAGTCCGAAGTAGACCGTAGCTTCTGCACCCTCGTACCCGCCCTCCTGCCAGACCCGTCTCGAGGGTATGTATCCCGGGAAGTCATTCGCATAGGCCCCAATCCACAAACGCTCAGGATCATAGACCGATCGTAGGCGCACCGCATAATCAGCGACCACTTCACCTGCAAGGAAGACCATGCACAGGCTGTCGCCGAAGGTCCAGGTCTGGAGTGGGTAGGAATAGGCATCGGGTAGCGTTTCGCCGTGTTCCAAGCGTTCCAGCCACTTTCCGGCATGATAGGCCGTGGGGCCGGTTCCCGCCGCTCTCTCTCTCCATTCTTCCAATGACGGCGCACTGTCATATGGTAAATCCAAGTAAGTCATTTGACATTCGGGCTCTACTGACAACGGTGTGAAGCGTTCCTCCTTCAGCCGCATGACCGACTCATTGATCTCGCGCCCATGTTGCCTGGCATAGTTGTGGCCCGGGCGTGGAAAAGGATTCGCATCGGCGGCACATCCTATCGATACGAAGGCAAGCGTCTCCGGATTCTCCTCCTGCAGGAATTGTTGAGCATATCCAGCCCAATCTCCACAGATCGTGTTGTTGTCACCCGTGAGAGTCGTGCAGTGACATGCGTAGCTTAGCCAGAAGGCGCGGAGTTGTCCGTCCGGTTCCTCGATCCGCATTACCGGCATGACGTGGTCCACCGGTCCGATCTGGCTTCTCCTGTTTGCGGCAAATCCGGCATGAGTCGTAGCCCACGACACTTGCGACGGTCGACGTTGCTCGAGCGCTTGAATGCCTATGGCCACAAGGTCATCGCGCAGTTTTCCCGTGTATCGGTCAATTCGCTCTTGATGTTCTGAGGGTATGTCGACGCTGAACAGCATGGGGACGGCTCCGGATAGACAGGGGGCCGAGTGGGTGTGGCTGTAGCAGATGGCAAGGCGTTCTCGCTTTAGTCCGGTAGCCTGTCTGATTGCATTTGCGACTGATTCGGTGAACTCAGATGTTACCCCGCAATTGTCTACGGTCAGTAACAGGGCTGGCTCACGATCTCCGATGGCCAGAGCCTTGGCCATTAACCGGGTATCGATGAGGGTAGT
>JABIQT010000883.1 GCA_018667995.1 Candidatus Latescibacterota bacterium | reverse complement strand
TTACACGGATCGATAGGCAACCGATTCGAATGCGCGGCATGATCGAAACCCCGGATATCGTCGTAGTCGCTGATGAGACACTAGTGGCCCATACTCCGGGAAACCCTCTTGACGGCGTCAATAGATACTGTACGGTATTTGTAAACACGGCCGTTAACCGCCAGACTCTTCGCAAAGACATCAGCGTTACGGATCACGTGTCCGCAACAGATGTCACCAGTCTCGTCATAGACTCATTCGGGTCGCCTCGAGCCCTGAGCGGTGCAATTGGCAGTATAGCCTGCCGCCTGTCCGGCCTCATCACGCAGAAAACAATGCGCCGTGCCGTTACAGAGGAACTTACCTCCCTGGGTTTGACCGATGAAGCGGTCGCCAAGAATGCGGATCTGGCGGAAACCTGCTTTAAACTGGTCAAACCCGTCGTGCTCGCGAAGAATAAGCCATCACCGATCCCGCATGAGATTAACGCCCCCATCAGATTAGAAAGTCATCCGGCAACCATCAGTGCACCGAGTATTTATGCCCATGGTAACACGCTGTTACGTCACACGGGGACATGGCGGTTTAAACGTCCGGAGATTGACCTCACACGCTGTACGAAGTGCGGTATATGCGTGCTTCGCTGTCCGGATGGAGCAATGGCTCTTGACGCCGAGGGGTATCCCCTCATCGACTACGAGCAGTGCAAAGGCTGCTTAATTTGCACCATGGAATGCCCGCTCCATCTCATAGCCGCTGAGAAGGAGGTGAGGATCCAATGAAACAGATGCTTACCGGAAATGCTGCCGCGGCCTGGGGCGCCCGGCTGGCTGACGTGGACTACGTGCCTGCTTTCCCCATCACACCGCAGACCGAAATCATTGAGACGATTTCCCACTGGAGTAGTGATGGAACCATGGGATGCCGTTTCGTGATGATGGATTCGGAGCATGCCATGGTAACTGCGGCTGGAGCTGCCGCGGCCACGGGAGTGCGGGTCTTCACTGCAACATCAAGTCAAGGATTGCTCTATGCATTGGAGGCTATGTATACCGTTGCCGGCTGGCGCGTGCCTCTGGTCATGGTCAACGTCTCCCGGGGAATTTCTTCTCCTATCACACTCGAGGCGGATCACAACGATATCCTCAGCGCAAGAGATACCGGATTTCTCCAGATACATGCAGAAACCTGCCAGGAAGTGGTCGACTCGATCATCATGGGCTATCGCATCGCAGAAGACCCAAGAGTGCTGCTGCCCATCATCATTAACATGGACGGATTCTCGCTGTCGTTTACACGAGAACCAGTGACGATTCCGGACAAGGATAAGATCGCCTCATTCCTACCTACCTATCACCCGGAACACGCTCTATTCCGAGCATCTTCCCCCATGTCCCAGGGTGTTGCAGTGCTTGGTGGCGGCGCTTACTCATACTTCAAATATCAGACCCACCTGGCCGCAATGAACGCCATTGAGGTCCACAATGAGATCGCAGACCTGTATGGGAGTCTTACAGGGCGACACTACGGTCTTGTCGATTCGTACAAAACGGAAGACGCGGATTACGTCTTTATCATTACGAATGCGTTGGCAACTCGTGGCAAAGCAGCAGTAGATCATCTCCGACTGCAGGGGAAATCTGTCGGGCTTCTGAGGCCCAGACTGATCCGACCTCTGCCAGTTGAGGCCATCGCATCACAGCTGGAAGGCAAGAAAGGCGTGATCGTAATCGATCAGAATATCTCGCCTGGCCTCGGTGGCATCCTGTTTCAGGAACTCGCGGCGGCACTGTACAGTACACCTCATCGTCCAGATCGAATAAAGTCTTTCGTTGGGGGGCTGGGCGGCAAAAACATCTCCCAGGATGAGTTCGACTACATGCTCAGTGCTGTATCTCAGGATGAATATCTTTGGACAGACCAACCAGAATTGCTTTACACGCAGGCTGAGTGGGCTCAGATGCAATCCATGCTTGCCGTGGCCGGAAAGGAGGTCCCCGATGACAACTACCTATCGATCGACACGTGACATACCAGAGCAAGAATATCTTTCAGCAGGAACGGCCCTATGCGCAGGTTGTGGCGGACTCGAGTGTATTCGTCTGTTTCACAAGGTCTTAGGCAAGGATGTCGTATTCGTCAACGCCGCCGGATGTATGACGCTGCTCACGACCTATCCGATGACACCATTTCAAGGATCGTGGTTATATACCACAATGGGGAGCGCCGCCGCGGGTGCTCAAGGCGTAAGAGATGCCCTCGACGTCCTGATAGAAAGAGGACGGATGTCATCAAAAGAAGACCTGAAGGTCGTGGTTCTCGCCGGAGATGGATCATCGGCTGATATCGGCCTAACGGCTACTTCGGGCGCCATGCACCGAAATCTTGATTTTTACTACCTGTGCTATGATAATGAGGGATATGGTAACACTGGCTTTCAGATGTCGAGCACATCACCTTTCGGATCGCACACCCACACCACGGATCCTGTGGCGTCGCATCCTGCAGGTACCGAGCAAAACAAGAAAGACCTGTTCGAAATCTGGCGTGCCCAGAAACCGCCATATCTGGCCACAGTTTCACCGAGACACCCTGTAGATATGGCAAGGAAGATAGAGAAGTCTATGGCGACGGATGGCCCCAGGATGTTTCTGGCCCTATCACCGTGCCCCCCGGGTTGGGGTTACGAACCGGGGCAGACGCACGAGATCGCCAGAGGGGCAGTGGAAACGGGTATCTGGCCCCTCAAAGAGGCCATAAGGGGGATGGTCTATCATACGCATACCCCGAAAATGGACCCGGTGGCAACATATCTGGAAATGCAGGATCGATATCGGCACCTGTTCGAACCAAAGAGACAGGAAGCCGCAATATCCCAAATTCAGGAAAAGGTGAATGAATACTGGGCATCGCAAAATGTTCGGTTCAGAGATGCTTGAACAACTTCAGGTCATGATTCCGTCGGGGAATAGGATGAATAATCTGGTTGTACATCCTACCTCTGATTAGCTCAGACAAATTATCGGGTCGCTCGATGCCGGCCAAACCGCGTTCAAATGCCACTTCGGTCTCAGCCTAGGCCAAGAGGTAGACACCTCCGGATCCGGCTCAGCGGGGATACAGACTACCGGCCGCAAGATCATCGTCGCGGACTTACCGCGAAAGCACCTTTGCAGCCGCAAAGAACATTTCATCGGTGATGAGACGTGCGGCGCACGCTAGCACTCCCATACCCACACTTGGGAATATGTAGCGTTGCTGACCTGTCCGGGTGTGAACCATCTGCTCCATGATCGACGGATCCGCAGGGGTTGGCGCTGGCAAAGATCCCCAGACCTTCCGTTGAACTATAATCCTGTTTCGCGGTACACTCCGACGGGGATATCGGGGTCGACTGTGCAAGTATTCCAAGGCACTCATATTTCTCGGCCACCGCTAATAGGGCCTTTCCGCTGAAGAGACCTTCCTTGCCACATACTCCGATCAATGCATTGGGCCGCAACTCGTGGATGGCATCTCCGCTGGTAACGGTGAGCATAGATTCTCCTGCACGGTTGCAGGTCAGTCCCGTCCACGACAACGAGCCGCCAAGAATCCAAGAACCAGCGTCTCTCTGACATGCGCCAGATGCATCTTTTCAGTCAGTTTGAAGGGCCGCGACAAGGTTATCAGCCGTGACAATTCCTGCTTCGCATGCACCAACAAGCAAGAATCTCTGATTCTGGAAACTCGTAC
>JABIQT010001096.1 GCA_018667995.1 Candidatus Latescibacterota bacterium | reverse complement strand
GTTTGACATTCGACGGACCTTTTCGTAACTTTGTCTACTATCGTTAATGTCGCGTAACCAATTCTAACTTTAATTATTGAAATCACTTATAGAAGCGCTTTCCTATGCCAGTTCGACTGAAAACCGCCATCGATAATGCCCTTGCCAATGAACGCGGAACGGTTTACAAATCATACGACGGAAACGGAGTCAGGATAGCGTTGGCCTTCCCCAATACGTACTACGTGGGGATGTCCAATCTCGGATTCCAGACGATCTACCGTCATCTGAATCTCCGACAGGACGTGGTTTGTGAACGCGCTTTCCTGCCTGATCCGGAGAACGAAGTCGAACTGCGAAATGGAGGGGGATCGCTGATTACCTACGAGTCAGCAACTCCGCTATCCGAATGTGATATATTGGCATTTTCGGTATCGTTTGAGAACGACTATTCCAATCTGATACGTATCCTGGATCTCGCACGAATCCCACTCTTTGCAAGAGATCGAACCGGTTTCGACCCGATTATCCTGATTGGCGGAGCGGTGACGTACATCAATCCCGAGCCTCTCGCTGAATTTGCCGACGTAATGGTTATAGGGGACGGAGAACAAGCTGTTTACCGCTATCTTGACTGCTATCAAGAGGATCGGCGGACGGATCGTACGACTCATCTTGATCGAGCAAGTGAGCTCCCTGGCATCTATATCCCTTCGAAGCAGACATTCGACGCTCAGGACTACAACGGATCTACGGGAACCCACATAGAAAAACAATCGACTCCCGATCTTAACGAATTTCCGGCCTACTCCGGAATCCTGACGCCGAATACGGAATTCGGGGAGACTTTTCTGTTCGAAATATCTAGAGGTTGCCCGCGTCGATGCCGTTTCTGCGCAGTGAGTTATGTCTACCCCAAGTTCAGAGCGCTATCGCCCGAGAGAATTCTTAGTACCATCAAGGCTGAGCAGGAACGGCTAAGTAAGGACGGTGGACGTGGTATAGAGACCGTTGGACTTGTCAGTTCCGCCATGTGTGACTATCCACATTTGGACGCTTTGTGCGAAGGTCTCGATGAACTTGATGTGCGTGTGGGCGTGTCGTCGGTACGAGTTGACCTGATCCCTGATAGTCTACTGGATCTAATGCTGAAGAGCGGGCTTCAGACGATGACGATCGCCCCGGAAGCTGGATCGGAGCGATTGCGGAAGGTAATTAACAAGGCCATTCCTGCTGAGGAGATAATGGAGGGTGCGCGCAGAATCCTCAAACGTGGCATTAAGAATCTGAAACTCTATTATATGATCGGATTGCCCACCGAAACCGATGAAGATATTGACGAGATGATTCAGATGACTAAAGATCTGTCTCTATTGCAGCGAGAGCACGGCGTTCCAGGTGGGCGACTCAGACTTAGCATCAATCCCTTCGTTCCAAAGGCGCTTACGCCCTTCCAGTGGAGCCCTATGGCGAAAGTTGCCGAAGTGAAGCGAAAACTAAGGCGAATTACCCAGTCACTTCGAAGAACACCTGGCGTCAAAGTTAAGCACGAGAGTCTAAAATCCGCGTATTTCGAGGCTGTTCTGTCCCGAGGAGGAAGGGAGTTGAGTGCATTTCTGATCGCCACCGATAGGTTGGAAGGCGATTGGAGAAAGGCTGCCACCGAACTCGAACTGGATGTGGACTCTTACCTGGGTGATATGACGGAACGTCAAGCATTGCCATGGGATTTCATTTCCTCCGATCGAGAGCAACATCGTCTGAAATGGGAGTACGACAAGGGGCACGATATTCCGCACCGGAAAGCTGACTCGAACGATCGCTCGGTCTCCACTGTGTCATAGTGATGATTGTCGATCTACGATCCAGTCAAGATCGCTTCGTAACATTTTTGCCCTTTCCGAAACAGTTCAGCTACTGCATCCCTTTGGTCGTCACTCGCGTATCTACCCGTTCTGCCTACCCAATCTAAAGACCGTTCAATTGACTGAATAAAGTACTCCGCGTCCAGCGCCCTCTCCGGCTGCGGACGTCCAATGTCGAACCAGATTGGACTCGTATGTGCGTAAACGGCCTGATCAAAGCTGTCACGGGCGGATCCGCTGCAGCGTGCAGCCACCCATCCATCGGTGGACGGTTTGACGTCAAAGCTGACCTGCCCGGACCGAGATCCTTCGTGATACGTCCAGGTTTGTGCAATCTTGCCATTCTGGATCAACTCCACACGATCAATAGGGTAGTGGGACTGCCACGTGATTTGTGCCTCGGCCTGGTTCTCGCCTGTTATGCGACAACCCGGCCCCTTTCCGCCTACATCCAAGAAGAGAGCTGGACCATTGGTAATGAACGTCCTGCCTTCCTTGAGCCCATCGATCCAGTTGTCATAGGTGAAATCGTCTTTGGTCTGAACATAGACTCTGTTATTTGAACATACAAACCAGTCAGAACCGGTGGAGGCCGGGAGAAAGAGTCCGCAATTCAGAAGCTTATACCATATGTCGTATTCGGGGTCCTTCCAGTAGGGATCAAAGAGATTGAAACCGTCAAGCTTGCCTAGAACCGCGGCCACTGGTGCTTCCATGCCGATGCCGTTGTGGCACCACAGTACGGCACCTCCCTGTTCGCGTGCGTCATCACAGGCGAAGCACAGGGGTGGAAAATCGGGGTTGAAGTCGTCTACCAACACGCCACGGCTCACCGGCTCAACCACGTTTCTGATACGGAGGAACATGACATGTCCGTAACCCATATGAGATGAAGCATTATGCCTGTTCTCCTCGCCGATATCTACCACATGGTGTGCTGTTGAGACGTCGTTCATCACACCGAGCGGGAATCTATTACTGGCGTATGGTAGGTCGTTGCGTTGGAGAATGCTTACCACTGTAACACTGAAATCGTGCACATGGGGCTCCAGCCGCACCCGCTCGTGAGGTTGTTGCTCTTTCTCGTCATAATGAATGTGTGTATTGCCCGGAAACCATTGCTGAGACGGTAGGTCTGCCCAGCGTTTCAACGGAAGCTCCAGGTCGATGTTGGCCTGAGGTGATGCGGACAGCGACAACTTCAGCGGCTCGTACTCTGTTCCCCGTTCTACTAGAATATCGACTGCGCCTCGCGGGACATCTAGCTCGAAGTTACCTTCACAGTAGAAAAAGGGACGGCCTGGTCCGATTTTGAGTACGCTGTCCGCGGGTGCTCGGAAGTGTCCCGTACTGTCAAGGACGTGTACTTTTGCCGCGGTAGGAGAGCCCGAGGTGGCGTCGAAAATGGTGCCTCTTATGGTTGCCATAAGCAGACCTTCGGTTGCGAGAGAAAATGTAAGTGGGTTGTCTCGTTAATTAACAATTCACCCACTCCGTATGTCAAGTACGTCGTCACCGTTGAAGTGGCGCTTAGCGCCCTTTATTGCTTGCAATTGGCGGGTCGATCACGTATAATCCTGCACTTCTAGCGAACCTACCCGCCGCACAAGATAAGGTTGACGGAACCCATTCTTTTGTGGGGGCGTAACACTAAGAAACCACTTGGAAAAGATACGGAGTTCATCATGAGAGCAATATTTGACACCTCCATGGGCCAGATTACCTGTGAGTTGTATCCTGAGAAGGCACCTAAGACGGTGGAGAATTTCGTTGGTCTTGCAGAGGGTGGCAAGGAATGGACGGACCCTCGAACCAATAAAACCACGACTGATCCCCTATATACGGATAGTGTCTTCCACCGCGTGATTCCCGATTTCATGATTCAGGGAGGAGATCCCTTGGGAATGGGTACTGGAGGTCCTGGCTACGAGTTCGAAGATGAGGTAGGTTCTGGCCTGTCCTTCGATTCCGAGGGCATCCTGGCCATGGCTAATCGCGGCCCCAACACCAACGGGTCTCAGTTTTTCATTACCCACGCGGCAACGCCCTGGCTCGATGGAAAACATACGATCTTCGGGAAAGTGACAGAGGGGCAGGATATTGTGGTCGAGATTGGAAATGTACCCCAGGGCCCCAATAACCGACCAGAAACACCGGTAACCGTTAACAAGATTTCCATAGAGCGCGAATAGACGCCAGGAGGATTTGATGATGAGTGGACTTGTGCAGACGACGCGGGCCAATGTTCTGATTTTCCTAATCATGGCCAGCTTTGGAGGTTTGGCTTGCGGGGGAGGTATCGAGGGGCAGCAGCCGCCTCCTGCCGGTACTCCCGTGCGCATGACCATCGAGACCACCCGGGGTACTATGGTCTTAGAGCTCTATCCCGACAAAGCCCCCATTACTGTTGCAGCAATAGCTGAACTCGCTGAGGGTTCTCGTCAATGGATCGATCCGGGCAACGGTATGAAAATGGAGAATGAGCCCTACTATGATGATATTGTCTTCCATAGGGTCATTCCCAGTTTCATGATACAAGCGGGCGATCCACTTGGCAAAGGATACGGCGGCCCAGGTTTTGAATTCCAGGATGAATTCTCTGAGGATTTGACATTCGATCGTCCGGGACGTCTTGCAATGGCCAATCCGGGTCGTCCGAATTCCAATGGTGGCCAGTTCTTCATTACCGTGGCCCCCACCCCCCAACTGAACTTCAAACACACGATATTTGGTCAGGTTATCGAGGGGCAGGATATAGCAGTCGCCATTTCAAAAGTGCCCCGCGACGGCGGTGACAAGCCCCGGCAAGACGTCATTATTCAGTCGATGACCATCCACAGAGAGTAGGTCTGTCCTCCTCCAACAATCCAGGAGCAGCGTACCATGCGTAAATACCTCGCCGTTGCAGCAATAGCACTCACCGTAATTGTCTCGGGAGTCTCAACAAGTTCGGCACAGAATTCCCAGCCCGCCAAGGCCTCCACGCGTCTACCCGGTATCTATGCCGTGTTACAGACGAACATGGGTACGATCGTCTGTAAGTTATTCGATAAGGTCGCACCGCTGGCAGTTGAGAATTTCATCGGCTTGGCCGAGGGCACAAAGGAATTTACGGAGCCCAGTTCAGGCCGCAAATCGAAACGGCCATTCTACGACGGGACCACCTTTCATCGTGTGATCCCAAAATTCATGATTCAGGGCGGAGATCCCACAGCTACCGGTCGCGGTGGCCCCGGATTCGAATTCAAGGATGAGATAAAGTCGTTGAAGTTCAACAAAATCGGCCGCCTCGCCATGGCGAATCATGGACCAAACACAAACGGTAGCCAATTCTTCATAACGGTCGAAAAATCGATACCAAATCTGAACGGCGGCTATACTATTTTTGGCCAGGTGGTTGAAGGACAAGAAGTAGCGAACAACATCAGTCGTGTACAGCGTGGCGTACGTGATAAACCCGTGGCTAAGATCGTGCTGGAAACAGTGACTATTGATCGCGTGGATTGACCTTGAATCGATTAGGTGTACGAATCCCGGGCTGGAGTGCATTCTGCCCGGGATTTTCATTTCTGAGCGTCAGATGCACTCAGTATGTTCTGGCCCTGTGTATTGGTTCGGTCACCTGCCTCCTGGTAGTCGTGGCCTCCGCGTCTGACCACGCCTCAGACCCGGGGACACAAGAGAGGCATCCACACCTGGCCGTGCTGTTCGAAAGCCT
>JABIQT010001118.1 GCA_018667995.1 Candidatus Latescibacterota bacterium | reverse complement strand
TTAAAGCACCAACCGATGGCCAATCCGGACTCGTTTCCTGATTATACCACACAGATGAGATTCTGAGCGGGATCAAGCGTGTACATTAGCACTTCCTTTTCAGTAAACGACATGCTATGATAACTCGGTCCCTGTGATGACGATACCCCGTCCTAACTGTAGCCGGTAGAGGGAGCTGTTTCGGCTTGACACACCCACCTGAAGGGCACAGTTTACGAAAACTTCATGCGACTCTATTGATCACCTAGCGGAGAAACCAAATGGATCGAGTACGAGATAGATTCTGGATATGGGGCCATGAAAGCGGTAGCCACGACCACGGATATGATATTGCGGCCACCTCAAGAATGACTCCAGCGGAAGGTGCACTCTATCTGGACGTACCCAATATGATCATGGTGCGCTATGAGGACCGTCCCGAGCCGCCCTACGAGCAATACGCCCGGACCTTTCGCCCCCTGGATCAATTTGTCTGGTCCATTGTCGGAGCTGGTGGTGCTGCCGATAGCGAGGAGATCAGATATACAAGACAGCTTGCAGAGGCGCATCCGAACATGAGCGGCGTGGTGATGGACGATTTCTTCCGGGACGATCCAACAGGAGTTGCCGTGCATGATGCGGCGTCCCTTCGCTCGATACGTGAGGGATTGACGGTAGATGGTCGTAAACTGGACCTATGGGTTGTGCTCTACCAACACCAGATGGAGTTGGATATCGGCGCACATCTGTCACTTTGTGATGTGGTCACCTATTGGACGTGGCGCGCAGAATTGCTGGACCAGTTGGAGCAGGATTTCAGCAGATTCGAATCATTAGCGGGTGACAAGCGAAAACTCCTGGGCTGCTATATGTACGACTACGGCGCAAAGAAAACCATCTCAGTGGGCGATATGGAACGGCAATGTGTTCAGGGACTCAAATGGCTACAGGAAGGTCGTATTGAAGGAATGATCTTCCTTGCGAGTTGCATATGCGATCTCGATTTAGAGGCAGTAGAATGGACACGTGAATGGATTCAATCGGTGAAGGACATCGAACTACAGGGATAACTTCAGAATGACAGAATCTGAACGGTATGAATTTGATCGAAATGGCTACGTGGTGATTCGGAATATGCTCTCGTCGGGTCAGTCTACGGTCCTCTCAGACGCTATCGACCAACTTGAAGGACATGCCCTCGAGCATGTCGCAATGCCGCCAAGAAAAAGGAGTGCCTGGGGCGCTGAGTACCACTGCAGTGAGGAACTCGGATACCACACCCAGGGATCCAATAGAGAAGGCTGTACTTTGATGGTCGAAGATTTCTGGAATTCGGACGAAGCCTTTGATGTACTCGTGAACCATAGCCAAACAATGGAATACGTTAAAGCCGTTATTCGTGAACGCCCGACCATCAACAACTCCGAGATTCGAATTCGATATCGCGGAAACGCATCGGGCACACATGGTGGCGGTGATGAAGTCAGCCGCAAGTATAGATATAGGCACATCGCATCAGGAATCGATTGTATGATGGTCAGAATGATCTATTTTGTGCACGATGTCTCCAACGAGCAGGGAGCATTTTGTGTGGTGCCGGCTTCGCACAAAACCAGTATCCCTGCGCCATACGGTCCCAATCCTGACGAGGATCCCAGCATGGTCGGATTGGAAGTGAAATCAGGAGACGCGATCTTCTTCACGGAGAATCTTAGACACGGTGGCTTCACCAATCAATCGGACCAGATACGCAAAACGCTGCATGTAGGCTATGGTCCTCATTGGATGATGTCTCAAAACATAGCCACCATGGACGAACCCCAACACATAACGGCACAGACATTTGACCGCTATGATGAAGAGCAGGGAAACCTGTTTCGTGCCTGGCCGAAGAACTGAACAGGTCTAATGAGTGATATTGCATTTCCATTGTTGATTACTGGCGTGGCCGGTGTGTCCGGTTACAACGCTTTTCGGTATTTTCACAAACAATATCCCGGCCAGGTCATCGGAACCCGCCGTGTCGACAACTGGCCCCTGCAGGGAGACGGTATCGTTCCCCTGAACGCCGACGATACGGATGGTATGAATAGACTGTTCGACGAGTATCAATTTGGCTCCGTCCTCAATTGCGAGGGCACCTGCAAACTCAAATCCTGCGAACTAGCACCGGAGAACGCACGAAGAATTAACGTCAGCAGCGTCGACACATTACTCTCAGCCGCCAGACCAGACACGCGAATCGTCACGCTCTCGGTTGATCTGGTATTTTCGGGCACCGGGAGCGGAGGACATCTTGAAGAGGATCCCACCGATCCCGTGACGGTCTACGGTAAGAACATGGTCGATGCGGAACAGCTTTTTCTCGACGGTCGACCTGACGCATGCATCCTTCGCATTTCCCTGCCAATGGGTATTAGCTTCAACGGTCATGCAGGCGCTATCGACTGGATCCAGTCACGATTCAAGAAGTCACTACCGGCGACGCTCTACTACGATGAAGTGCGAACACCGACCTATACCGACTGTCTGAACCGTCTTCTTGAGATCGTCCTGTCGAATCAGTTCAAAGGCCTTTACCACGCGGGCGGTCCGAGCATTTTGAGCCTCTATCAGATCGCTCAGATCGTGAATCGAATAGGCGGATATGACCCCAGCCACCTCATGGGATGTTTACGTCATGAGGCCAGCCCAATTCCCCCACGCGCGGGCAACGTGACCATGAACTCAGAAAAGTTGAAGACAGCGCTGGGCTTCGACCCCTTCGATATCTGGCCCTATCATGAAGACCACATACCGACGCATCACGATTGGCATCACGAACGTCTGCCCGATGAAGAGGGATCACCAGAATATCTCTCAGAAGTACTCTACAAGAACCCGCGCCTCCAAATCCCATAGGAAAAATCATGACTCAGGAATGCACGCCAGCCCTGACTCCCGCTCAGCGGCTCTATCTGGACATTAACGGATATGTCGTCATCGAAAACGCGCTCTCGGCAGACCAGACGGGCAGACTGCTTGAAACTACCTACCGTATTGAATCCGAGTTCCGACGCACCGGGGAAACGCCATCACCATCATCTCACTACTCCAGTACGACGGAAACCTACTTTCGAGTGGATAACCTGCCTCACATCGACCCCGCCTATTTGGAATATGTTACTCACCCGCGGCTCTTAAGCATGGCGGAGGAGATCGTAGGAGGCACGGTTCGCCTGGAGCAATCTGATGCCCATATTCGCCGTCCAACGGGGCCTTTGAAGGGACCGAAATCCTATGGTTTCCACCGCGGAATTAACCCAGGCTTCAACTATACACGCAATGGACTCTATCATTTTACGTTCATTAAGACCCTCACGAATCTAACGGATCTCGAACCGGGAGACGGGGGCACCACGGTGATCGCCGGCTCCCACAAGATCACCGATGAAGTAGATCGAGATAGCATCGTCTCCGCCGCCATGGACGATCCGAGACTCATACATGAGGTGGTGGCTCCCGCAGGCTCGACCCTCCTTTTCTTCGAGTCGCTGATGCACGCATCGGGTATCATTGAATCTGACAAAGACCGTGTCCTGATCATTGCCGGCTATTGCCCGACTATGTTCCAGACCTGGAACGGATACGAGCCGGACGAATCGTTCGTCCGAACTCTCCCAGAGGAACACCGAGCCCTGCTGACAGGTAGTAGCAAATATGGTTGGGAACGAAAACTCAGATCGCTATAGAAAGGTGGTTGGAATGCCAGACTTTCCAGACATCAGCAAATCCTTGGAACTGTATGCCCGTGCCAACAAGCTGATACCCGGCCGCACCCAGCTGATCAGCCGGCGTGCCAGTCAATTCGCAAACGGAGTGAGCCCTGTATATGCAGACCATGCAAAGGGATCGCGATTCGTCGACGTTGATGGTAACGAATACATTGATTGGGTGAATGCCGTTGGTGCGGTGATACTGGGCCACGCGGATGACGTAGTGGACAGGGCCGTTAAGGCTCAGATTGATCGTGGCAGCCTCTACACGCTAAATGGTCCACTGGAAATTGACCTGGCGGAAGAACTCGTCGAAACCATTCCCAGTGCCGAGATGGTACGCTATACCAAGGCCGGTGGGGAAGCGTGCGCCGTTGCAGCCAGGATAGCTCGAGGGACGACAAATAGGGACGTGATACTATTCTGCGGATACCACGGCTGGCACGATTGGTATCAATCAGCAAATTACCTGGTAGATCCGGAGAGCGGCGAGTACCCCTTTGCCGGAATTGAGCCAACAGGTGTGCCGAGGGCCCTGGCCGGAACGGCAATTCCGTTCACCTATGGCGACACGGCTATGTTGGAAGCTCTTTTCGATGAACACGCCGGGAAAGTCGCAGCGGTGATGATGGAACCCGTTCGGTCGGAGTTGCCTGATCCAGGTTATCTGAAAGCCGTACAGGCACTCTCCAGGAAAAACGGAGCGGTGCTCATCTTTGATGAAGTATCGTGCGGATGGCGTCTGCGTGTTGGCGGTGTGCAAGAGTATCTCGGCGTTACACCCGATATGACCGTTGTCGCCAAGGCCATGTCGAACGGGTATCCCATGGGAGCTGTTGTGGGCTCACAAGAAGTCATGGAACCAGCGGGAAGGATGTTTGTCTCAAGCTCGTACTGGAGCGACAATACGGGATTGGCTGCCTCCCTTACAACCATTCGCGAGCTTAAAAAGAGGGATTCAGAACGTCGATTCGAAGAGATAGGTGAGTCGCTGCGGACCACCATTGACCAGGCGATTACCGATTCCGGACTCTCCGGTCGATGCGCCGGACTATACACCAATCCAGGGGTGGCGCTCGACCTGCCCGATCCAAGGCTGGCATCGGCAGTGGCTACACTATTCATTCAGGAGATGGCCCGACGAGGAATCCATACATATATGGGATTCAAAGCGACCCTCGCTCACACGGAAGAAGATATCAGGATTACCGGACGCGCGGCATCGGAATCTTTCAGCGTCATTAAGAAGGGGCTTGATGCTGGGAACCTCGATGAGCTGCTGCAATGTGATATCAAAAAGGAACCATTCCGGCGGTTGGTGAAATAACAAACCCCGTAACGGAGGAGGACAAACATGTCGAAATACACGGTTGATCAGTTTCTCGGAGACGCCCGCACGGTAATCGATTCGAAAGGGCTTGAGGGAGGATTGGACGACATTCGCATCCATATGGAACGACTTCTGCGAGAACCGTCATTCCTTGAGGATAATGTCGACCTGGAGAAACACACCGGATTCACGGAAGTAGGATACGACGCGGTGACAGATATACACGTCATAGTCCATGGCGGCCGAAAGGGCAGCAAGTCACAGCCTCACGACCATGGGCCATGCTCAGTAATCTACGGAAATCTTACCAATCATACA
>JABIQT010000868.1 GCA_018667995.1 Candidatus Latescibacterota bacterium | reverse complement strand
TTTCCGATCGACAGACGAGCGTATTCCAACGTGAACCCTATCTGATATGCCATGGTAGTTGCAAACCAGATAAATCGACCTGATAACAGGGCGCCTGCGAGTCTGCCCGTCGCACGCCCGATCCGCTGTAACATGGATCGTTTTTCCGGCACTTCATCGCCGTGTTGCTCTGTCAATTCTATCACCCATTGAGGATACCGCACGGTGCATAGTGCAGACTGCCTGCCGTTGCGCACAAATTGTCGCAACAACCGAAACAGCCGGTCTGGCGGTAGATGATGGATGTAGGTATTGGGGATCACAACCACCCGATGGCCGGCAGTGCGTATTTCGTGCCGCAGATAAGGGTCGAGTCCACGTGGGATAATCTCATTTTCGCCACCGATACCGGTAAAAACACGCTTCGGGATAGCACAACAGGGATGCTCTGCCATATCGCTATCGACCATTTCAGACACCACTTCGGAGTGCCGTCGCGGTATTTCTGTCATCACGCGCCTGACGAGCCACGAGGCATCGTCTGGTACTGTGTTCGCGACGCCTGCCATGCCGATATCTGAATGTTCAGCCATGGTGGCGACCAAATTCTCAAACACCTCCGGGTGCCCCAGGCTCGTATCGTCGTCCATGATGATCAGCAATTCGCCTCTGGCAGCCGCAGCAGCCGTATTCAAGGCCCGCCCCTGGCGTGTGTCGCCCTGTACAATCACCACTTCGAAATCCTGAAACGTCTGTTCCTCCAACTGGGCCACCAATCGCTTCAGGTGACCGCCCCTATCTGCCACTCCCGTTGGAATCAAAGCAGAAACGGCAGGCGTATGGCCTGTCATTGCCCGGGCCTCGAGTACCTTTATGGCCGATGTGGGATCTGAGTTTGCATGCCGAACGAAAGTGCGACGCTTTGCCACGGCTTCTGCAAAATTGGGAGGTTCGATTTCTCTCATAACCTAGCTCGATAAGGTAGCGGTATCGTCCAGATAGCTACGGCACCACATTTCAAACGCCAGTAGTACCCAGATCTGATAGTGAAAGGACCGGCGACCCGACTGGTGATCATCCAACATATTTGAAACTTCATCTGCCTTGAAAAACCCACGATTGCGGGCCGTCTGGTCAAGAAGAACGTCCCGCGCATAGTCCCCCAACGGGCCGCGCAACCAGTCGCTCAGTGGCGGAACAAATCCCTGTTTCTTCTTGTTCACGATGGAGTCTGGAAGGTATCGCTCACTGAGTTTTTTCAAAAGGTATTTTGTATTGAACCCTTTTAGTTTCATATGGACCGGCAACGAGGCGGCGAACTCCACAAGGCGGTAGTCGATCAGTGGCACCCGTACCTCAAGGCTGTGCGCCATGCTCATTCTATCCACTTTCATCAGTAGATCGTCCGGTAGGTATGCCTTTGTCTCGAATCGCAGCAGCTGATTGAGCGGGGCAGTTGACGAACCATCCTGATCAAGATATCGATTCGCCACATCATAAGCGTCTAGCTCTCCAAATATCTCCAACAACTCGGGGGTGCACAGACGGCCCATGGTTGTCTGATTGAAATTGGTAATCCACCGGAGAAAGGTCGAGCGATAGCCACGGTCCAGATCACCACCGATCCGTCGCAGACGCGCTATCATCCCATCCTTCTGTTCCACCTCTGGAATGAGACCAAGGACCGGCCGAATGAGGCCTTTTCTGAGCAATTCTGGCAGGCGATCATACATCAAAGCCGCCTGCGCAGGCTTGTAACGATCGTAACCGGCAAATAATTCGTCGCCACCATCTCCCGCCAATGAGACGGTCACGTGGTCCCGTGCAAACTGGGACAGCAGATAGGTCGGCACGACGGACGAATCCCCCATGGGCTCATCAAGGTATTTCATAATATCCGGCATTAACCCCACCGCGTCCGGCTCGACGACCAGTTCATGATGCTCGGTTTTGAGATGGGCAGCCGCAACTCGGGCGTCGTTCAATTCATTGAATGGTCCTTCACCGGGAAATCCGATCGAGAACGTCTCCACAGGGCGGTCCAGTGCTTTCATCATATAGGCCACCACCATACTCGAGTCGATCCCGCCACTCAAGAACGCGCCAAGAGGTACCTCGCTCATGAGCCGAATTCCCACTGCATCTGTGAGTAATTCGTCGAGCTGCTCCAAGGCATCGGGTTCCGTGATGGATGTATCTTCTGTATAGCTTACATCCCAGTACTTCTCCACGGTGATCTGGCCATCCCGCCAGGTGAGCGTATGCCCGGGTAGTAGTTTCTGAACATTCTTATATATGGTCCTGGCTGCAGGCGTATATAGATAGGTCAGGTAGTATTGGAAGCCTTTGAGATCAATCGACGTATCGATTTCATCGGAGGCGAGCAGAGGTTTTATCTCCGATCCGAATACCAGGCGCTCCGTGTTATAGTCGAAATAGAGCGGCTTGATACCAAGACGGTCCCGGGCAATGAATAAGCTTCGATTTCTGCTATCCCAGATGGCGAAGCAGAACATCCCATTCAACCGCTCTACACATGCGTTTCCGAATTCCTCGTAGGCGTGAAGAATAGTCTCGGTGTCAGAGTGTGTCTTGAAGACATGGCCGAGATGGATCAGCTCTTCACGTAACCCCTGGTAGTTGTAGGTCTCACCGTTGTAGACGATCCACACGGTGCCGTCCTCATTACTGATGGGCTGATGGCCCCCGGATACGTCGATAATCGACAATCGCCGCATGGCGATACCGGCCTGGCCGTCCGTATAGATACCGTCATCATCAGGACCGCGATGCCGGATGGTGTCGTTCATGCGCGTGAGTAGCTGCTCAGTCACATGACGCAGGGGATCAGAATAGAGGATTCCGCAGATGCCACACATTTTAAGCCTTTGTCCTCTCCTCTATACCACGGACAATATCCTCTGCCACGCGGCCCCAGTTAAAGTAGGATACTGCTGCTTGGCGGGCACAGCGCCCCATTTCTGCGCTCAAGCGCCTATCGGTGAGCAGCGTCAAGGCAGCCTCCGCCAGTGCCGGAGCGTCATTCGGTGGTATGGTTAGTCCTGCGTTGTAATCGCGAACTACGTCTCCCAATCCTATCAGGTCCGTAGCGATAGTAGATCTGCCACAGGCCATGTAGTCGTAGAGTTTCATGGGCGAGCGATTCATCTTCTGATGCGACTCCTGGGCAAATAGCGCAATCCCAACCGTAAAGGCGTTGATATGACGGGCAATCTCTTCATATGGGGTTTGTCCCGTAAATACGAAGTGAGCTGCTAGTCCCTCCCGTTCGGTGCGTTCCATCCACGACGCCCTCATGTACCCGTCACCGACGATCAGAAATCGAGCGTTGGGACAACCCTCCAGAATGGCAGGCGCTGCCGTAATCAAGGTATCGATATCGTGATAGGGATAGCAGCTGCCGAGGAACCCCACAATCGGCCCGGGCTCCATTCCCAGGGACCGTTGACTCTCCGCTTCCTCACCCGGCTGAAGCAAGTCCGGGTCTGTTCCGTTGGGTATGACCACTATTCGACGTCTATCAATTCCATAGAGATCGACCAGTTGATCAGCTAGTCCTTCAGCAACGGCCACGACGCAATCCGCGGATCGTAGTGAAAATCTCTGCGTAGTCTTGATCAGCCAGAGTTCGAACCAACCAGACCCGACCATACGCATTTCGTCCAGGATAGGGCCATTTACCTCGATAAAGAGTGGTGCGCGCAGAGCTCGGGACGCCAATCCAGGGAATAGATTGTAGACCATCTCGCGCACGTAAATTACATCCGGCCTATTGCGACGGCCCTCTGACCAAATGGCAAAGGCGGATTTTATGTAGAATAGAACCCAGCCGACTATTCGGATAGAGGGTGTACGCACCACATGAACTCTTACCCGATCTGAGAAAAGGCCATCGGGAGCGGGCCCCTGAGCAAAGAGGTCGATGCTATGACCCAGTCCAGCAAGGTGCTGCACGACCTCAATGATGTGCCGTGTACCTCCCAAAGGCTTGTGCAGGTCGGCATAGCAGAGGTAGAAGACGCGCATGCTCACCTCAGCACTCTCTCATATTCGGCTTCTATGATCTTCATACTCGACCGGTACTCCCCACGAGTTCTCACCATTTCCAGGTTCCGCGCCACCACATTCGCTCGCAAGTCCTGATCTTCAAGCGCCATAGCAATTCGGTCAGACAGGACCTCAGGATTTCCCGTTGGAAACAGAAATCCATTCTCGCCATCGACGACCCACGATCTATTTCCGGGAATATCAGTGACGACGGGGAACGCACCACAGGCCATAGCTTCTAGCAGCGAAAGCGACGTTCCGTCGGTTACAGATGTGGAAACGTAGACTGCCGCAGAACGAAGCAGATCCGGAATGTCTCCGTGGGACTGTCTTCCCACCAGAGATATAGAGGCTCCTACTCCAGACGCGGCCACAAGCCCCTCAATCTGATCGCGATCGGTCCCGTCCCCCGCGAGAACGAATTCAGCCCGGGGCACCCGGGCGATCACAAAAGACGCGGCATGCACGAGTTCTCCGACGTTGTATTTCCACTCAAACATCCGGGTACTAACGATTCGGTATTGCCCTCGCACACTGGATTCAACGGGTGGCGAAAAGCGCTCGGTATCCACGCCATACTGATGTACCAGCAATCGTTCAGTCGGTATCCCCATGGCACTAACGCGCTCGGCCATATGGTCGGCTACTACCGTGATCCTTACCGCTTTCTGTAGTGCGTACCGCACAAACCACCGTTGCTCCCACGAGCCGGACGCATCGACCAGCACATCGGAGCCATGGACGGTCTGAAATAGGGGTTGAAAACCAGAAAGTGCGGCGAGAAATCCATAGTTGGTCGCGTAATGGCCATGAACTATATCCGGTTGAATTACACGAATGATTCGGCGAATGTGCCGGACCTTAGCCATGATCTGTAGCCCGGCGCTAATTCCAGGGATTCGCACGGAAGGCAAAAGATCGCCAACATTATACACCTCAGCACCCGGTATATCACCCGACACATCGGTGATGATCGAAACCTGATGGCCTTCGTCCAGAAAGAACGAGGCCCATCGGTGTACGTGAACACTGGAAGCATCAGCTACATAACATATATGCATAAAGACCAGATCGCGTTCGAGTACCGACACATCTGCCGGCTCACGGCGCTCCAATAGGCGCTATACATGAATTCATTCCCGAACACCATAGAGATAGAAACGATTCACGGGTTTCCTATCAGCAGCATGCTTACGGTAGATAAGCAGGAAAACTGGCAAGAACTAGAGCGGACATCAAATCGGGCCAGCGGTCACGTTTCGATATCTGTCCGGCAATGCTTGCCCAGTGTCAGAAGATAATCGCATAAAACCTAGGGATCAACCGCACAATACCGGTTCCTAATACCATGAGTGGCATAGGTTCGAGGAAATCTACAGGTCAAATAGTAATCTTCTAGTAGCAATCAGAGCCCTACGGCATCAAACACTCGTGACAGTTTGCTGGTCAGGTTTCTACGTTCAAAGCGGGCGACCTCACCACTATCGGGCTCTCTTGTAGGTGACGGAGACTTGCTGAACTCATACAACGCCAGGATGGCATCGGCAATGGCTGAGATGTCTTCTGGATTGACAATCCGGGCGCCGCCTGTTCTGTCAAGTAGGTCGGAGGTGGCACCGGTCGGTATGAGTGCAAGTATGGGTCTTCCTATTCGAAGATACTCGTAGACCTTTCCGGGGATATTCACGTTGAACTCGGGTGCGTCAATGAGTAGCAGCACGTCTGACTCTGATAGCGCCTCCAGAGAGCGACGATGAGGCAGATAAGGCTCTACCTGGATGCTGCCTTTCAGTCTTTCTGGCCAGGAATCGCTTTGTAGAAATGGCGTAGGTGGACCTATGTAGCGAAACAGGATATCCTTCATCACATCAGGCCGTTTCCCAAGTAGCTCCTCCATGGCAGCGAAGAGGTTTATCGGGTTTCTATTTCCATAGAAATTCCCGGTATAGGTAATGGTGAAACGAGCTTCCGCGGGTCTACCGTGAAGGTCGAGAAAATCGGCTTCATCATATCCGTTCGGTATTGTGATCACATGGTCAGGATTGAGCGTAGGATACGTATCGAGCATGACCTCACGAGACACATCGGTATTGGCAATAATTCGATCAGCGTTTGCCATGATTCGCCCCTCTATCCATTTTTCAAGCCGACTATGAATCCGACTCTTGGGCTTATATCCTGGGAAGCCTACCCAAAGATCCCTGAAATCTGCAACCCATGGGATACCTGTGAGTCGCTTGAGACGATGTGCAATGAGATGACTTGTAATTGGACTGGAAGTGGAAAACAGTACCGAAACGCCGTGATCTTGACAGATGGGACCGCCCAATCTACCTGCATACGGTAGCCATCCAATCTTTGAATCCGGCACGAACAGCCACGGAATGACGCTCAGATAGAAATGAGCGAGTGTGCCCTTCCATCTTGCCATTAGAC
>JABIQT010000699.1 GCA_018667995.1 Candidatus Latescibacterota bacterium | reverse complement strand
GGGGTGGGGGGGCGAAAAGGGGATGGTCTATTTCTTCGTCTCACAGCCCGAAGCAAACGATGCCTGCAGGGGATACTGCATCGTGGCTCGTAACTATGATTTTGACGAGCCGGAGCGTGTTATTCAGGGATTTGAGGACACTATTTTTTCCCAGGACAAGCGAGTCATTCTGTCTCAGCGCCCGGAAATGGTTCCTTTCGATCTCTCAGATGAATTGCACCTGAAGTTTGACGCAGTGGCTGTGAATTATAGAAGGACCATGCGGAAAGAGGGACTCGCGTGATACGGTGCCTCAGCGCTGCAGCATGGTAACACGCTTCAGTATCTTCTTCACCGTGGGGGTCAGACGCGTCTTGTTATAGGCGTCGCCGCATTGTCTGATGGCCTCTGCCATCGTAGGATAGGGATGGATGACGCTCGCCAGAGAGCCCAGCCCCACCTTACCACGAATGGCTACGCTTATCTCGCTGATCATATCTCCAGCGTGCGGGCCGACAATAGTCGCACCCAGGATTTTGTCCGAGCCCTTCTCCACATGTATCTTTACGAATCCCTCCGTCTCTCCCTCAAGAATTGCTCTGTCCACATGCTCAAATTCCCGCTTGAAAGTCAGGTAGGGGATATCTCGTTCCTCGAGATCTTTTTCGTATAGGCCCACATGGGCGACTTCGGGCTCCGTGTACGTCGACCAGGGGATCAGAAAATCGGAGACCTTGTCTCGTCCGTAGAACAGGGCGTTCCGAATCACCATCCGCGCCATGAAATCCGCCATATGCGTGAACTGGTAGCGTGATGCCACATCACCCACTGCGAATATGTTGGCATTGGTGGTCTGGAGCCTATCGTTGACGGAGACACCTGTACGCGAATCGAAAGCTATGCCGGCCTCTGCCAGTCCCAGACCGTTCACATTGGGTTTTCTGCCGGTTGCCACCAGAAGCGCATCTAACGTGACCTTGCGCTCTTCGCCATTCGATTCGTAAACAGCGGTGATCGGTGCATTCCCGTCATCGCCGTCGATGCGTTTCAAAGTCACCTCAGAGAGAAATGTAACGCCGTCCTCGCGCATGGAAGCCTCGACGATGGCAGCCGCCTCAGGATCTTCCTTGGGCAGAATGCCTTTGCTGCGATTGAATACGGTTACCTGTGAGCCGAATCTCTGGAAAGACTGGGCGAGCTCCATACCTATCGGCCCGGCACCTATGACGCCCATGCGAGACGGGAGCTCTGTTAGGTTGAATATGGTGCTATTGGTGAGAAACGGCACCTCGGTCAGGCCCGGAATTGGCGGGATGGCTGCAGAACCGCCGGTAGCGACCACGGCACGGGAGAAGGTCAGTGTCTTTCCATTTACCACTACTGTATTCGGTCCGGTAAATCTCGCTTTTCCGATGTAAACGTCTACACCAAGTTCCTTAGTGAAGCGGTTGGCAGAATCGACCGGTGAGATACTGGCTCGTAGCCGACGCATTCGCTCCATGACCGCCCCGAAATCGACACTCACCTGGCCGTCTATTTTGACGCCGAATGTATGGGACTTACGAACCTGTGCGGCTACACGTGCACACCGGATCAGGGCCTTGGATGGCACACAACCCACGTTCAGGCAATCTCCTCCAAGAAGATGGGCTTCAATCAGTGCTACACGAGCTCCTACACCAGCTGCTCCGGCTGCGGAGACCAGTCCGCCAGACCCCGCACCGATAACCACCAGATTGTACTTGCCGTCCGGCTCCGGATCAATCCACGTTTTGGGATGAACCGCATCCAGCAGTTTGATGTTGTGCTCGTCCAGTGGCGCGACGCCGATCGAATCCAAGTCCTCCTGTTCAAAATCTGAGAGTCCCACGTCACGATCAGGAAGCTTAGGTTGGAGGTTCGTGGCGGTCTCGGAAGTCGACCCGCTGGGCAGGAAGTCTGCCCAGCTTACGGCGCTACCGTCGACCTTTACTGCTGTTCCCCCGTGGTCCTCATCGGCTGCAAACCGATAGAAAAGATATTCGTTTTTGAAG
>JABIQT010000802.1 GCA_018667995.1 Candidatus Latescibacterota bacterium | reverse complement strand
TGCCGAACCACATTCGACAGCACCCCGATCCCCTCAGCGGATATGCGAACGATGTCCCCTTCCACCATATTCAGGTCATTGGGGATCATGATCCCTGTGCCGGTGGAGACCATGGTGCAGGGCGGAATTGGATTGTCCCGATACAGGTACGTATTGAGCACATCAAATCGCTTGGCCAGCTGAGAGGTGTTTGCGCTATCTTTGAAAACGGATGTCTCACCGCGGATGATCTCACAGGTTATCTCGACGTTGTAGGGATCCGTCAGCTCATCGGGCGTAACGAGCGTAGGGCCGAAAGCACAGCAGCCCATATATATCTTGGACTGATTCAAATACAGCGGGTTCTCGCGTTCAAGATCCCAGGCCGATACGTCATTGCACAGGGTGTATCCGATGATCTCACCGGCATCACCAAGCACATAGGCGAATTCGGCCTCGGTGGCGGTCAGTGTGGAATCACTTCGAACACAGATCGGGCCGTTGGGACCGGAACAACGGGAGGGGGTGGCTTTGAAGAAAGCCTCGGGTCTGTCTGCCTCATAGACCTGATCATAGATGGATCGGGCCGAATCTGAATCCCGGATGGAGGCGCTCCGCTCATAGGTTACTCCGAATCCCCAGACTTCTGGAGCGATTATCGGCATGATCAGGTGCATGACGCCTGTGCTCGGCTGCGTATCCAGAAGGTCATAGGCGTACTCTGTTGGGTCATGAGCATCCTGGAGCATGCGGTCCGCCAGTTCGGACATGGTCATTCGCGCTGCAGACGCGATTTGATAGAGGTCGTTGACAGTTTCCACATCGGGATTTATCTCGGTCAGATCGATGATCGTGTCTCCCTCTACCACACCCACACCTGTCCCGGAACCGGGATCGTAGAATTGAACGAATTTCATGCTAACAAACTCCTTTATCACGAATGATTTGTCATTGTTCTTGTCGATGCCAGGATAATGGACCCATCATGCCCTCCTTTTGTACGAAAGGCAAGGGAATTCTATGGGTGTGCGTGTCGTCTCAGATCCGTGAATATCGAGCCCGATTATCCTCTTGCATGGACCCCGTGAATCAGGTAGTATTGACGCCTACTTATACCAAACGAACACCTCTCATTTTCGGATCACCCTTAATGACATCAACACAGAAGCCGATCCAACGAGGTAAGTTGTTTTTGATTACCCTCGGGCATTTCTGGATCGATTCATACGCGAATATTCAGCCAGCACTGCTACCGCTTGTCATTCTGCAGATGGATCTCTCACTGACGCTGGCCGGGATTCTCGCCTCCGTATTTTCCTTGTCATCGTCTTTGACTCAAACCGTAATGGGGTACCTGGCCGATCGGATGCGGGTCAGGTATTTCGTAGTGCTCGGTCTACTTTTCTCAGCGGTCTTTATCTGTAGCATCGGTCTTGCTTCTGATTATTGGACATTGCTCGTGATACTTGCCTTGGGTGGACTCGGAATCTCCGCTTTTCATCCCCAGACCGTTACGATGGCCGGGGAGATCAGCGGGAGTCATCGTGGTCTCGGCGTGTCGCTATTTGTTGCGGGAGGAACGGCAGGCTATGCGCTATCGCCTTACTGGATCACCGTATTGGTATCGGAATACTCTATCGACATACTGCCCTATGCTGCCATTCCAGGCATCGTCACGGTTGGGCTTCTCATGTGGTTGGTACCGATGGCCAAGGAGCCCCATGAGCACGCCCCGTCATTCACTATCAGAGAAGCATTTCAGGGACGCCTCAGACCGATCATGCTCTTGACTTCTACAGTAATTGCCAGGTCGGTGACCCGATTGGGAATGATGGCCTTCCTTCCTATCATGCTCACATCACAGGGCATGACCCTCGTAGACGGCGGAAAAGCCCTGACTACCTTTACGTTTCTCGGAGCCATCGGGAGTTTGGTGGGTGGTACACTATCCGACCGTATAGGAAGGCGAATGATCATCACCTTGTCCATGGTGGGATCCGGTCCTCTGTTATATGCTGCTCTACAGTCTGAAGGCGGATTATTTTTTCTCCTTCTCGGGCTTGGTGGGTTTATGCTCTTTCTGGCTGACGCGGTTGTGGTGGCCACCGCCCAGGAACTCGCGCCAGAGAGGGCCGCCATAGCCTCCAGCATGGTGATGGGCTTCGGATGGGGCATAGGCGGACTCGCGGTCATGGCTGTAGGTGGACTCTCCGATGCGATCGGAATTCCGGCCACACTAAGCGGAGTAGCCCTAATCCCGGTAGTCGGAGCTGTTTGTTGCTTTGGCCTACCCAAGGACTCAGTCGCGCCTTATTTTCCCGAACCCGCCATCGATTCAACAGATCCGGAGAAGCCGAGCGAGAAGATCGCTCAACGCTAGATTGAGAGCCTAACGGTGTAGCAATTATTGGCGCGTATTTGGGTGTTTAAGCGGTCCGTAATGGACTAGGCGCCAAACAAGTTGGAAAACAGAACCGATCATGGTGCCCACCTACCTTACTGACCTGAACTCATTACCCGCATTTCCACGGAATAAACTATAGACTGGCGAGGCAGTTGTCTCAGGACAATGAAAGTCGGAGTCCCTGGTAGATTAGTTGAGATATGACGGATTTGTTGGAGAGTTGTGGATATTACGGTTTCAGATATATGTGTAGGACGGGATCTCTCAATCAATGCCGGTTCGAAGATGAGGCCGATCCACGCGTGAGCGCAAAAGTCTTTACCCGGACTGAGAGGAAATAGGAGGGTTCAGGATTCACCGTCTCGCGACAGGATGCCGAATTTTGAGAGAGACACTGCTATTCACGGATGCGTCGATTCCTGCTCTCGAACTAGCCGAGCACCCTCTCCCCATCACTAGCTTCGGCTTTCTTAACTGTAGACGGCTCACAATGGAATTCTGGGCAGCCTTTTACCAACGGCCCTTGTAGATCTCCAGATGATCCGAATTTCGAAGAGGACCCTTGCCTTTCGTGAGATCAGCTTGGATAGGCCCATTTGAGCCCGGAATTGAAGGGGCGGAATTCACCTCTGCTACACCACAAACCACCCGAACCCACCAGGAGAGTATTATGATGCGACTTCTTTTCCGTACTCTGACCATCATGGCTTCTACTTTGAGTCTGGTGTATTCTTCGAATGCGCAGACGAATGTACAGAGTGGCGTGCGATACGACCGTATAGTCGTTAGAAATGCCACGGTGATTGATGGCAATGGGACCCCGGCCATCGGACCATTCGATATAGTCATACAGGGCAACACGATTGTAGATATGGTTCCCCTCGATCCTGTTGCGGTAAAAAGTGGGACCGCGGTGCGTCCCGAAGGAGATCGTGAGATTGACGCCACCGGTAAATACGTGTTGCCTGGCCTGATAAACGCCCATGGTCATGTTCATGAGGCTCGTGGCGGAATCGCTCAGCCGTTAGAGTATGAATTGAGTCTCTGGCTGGCCTGTGGAATTACTACGGTGCGGGACGTGGGCAGTGACACGAAGAAGACGCTGGCATTGCGCTCTCGAAGCGATGCCGGCGACATAGCTGCGCCCAGGTTTCTGGTATATGCCAGATACAGTTTCAAGCCCATTCCGCGGACCACTGCTGCCGCTCGAAAACGGGTTCGCGATCTCAAGGAAATGGGCGTGGACGGATTGAAACTCTTCGGTCTGGATAGGGACATCATGGAGGCGGTCCTGGACGAAGCCCATAAACTGAATCTTGGAATCGCCCATCATGCGGGTGTGGAAGAAACGAACGCATGGGACGACATTCGTTTTGGGACGACCAGCATAGAGCATTGGTACGGTATCCCCGATGCCGCCATCGCTGACGGTGTCCAGTCCTTTCCTGCCACCTACAATTATAACGACGAGGTCGACCGGTTTCGTTATGCAGGGCATCTGTGGCGCGAAGCCAATTCTGAGCGTCTGATGGGAGTACTGGATGGGATGGTCGCGGCAGGCGTGGCGTGGATCCCTACCCTGGACATCTACGAGGCCAGTCGTGACTTGCAGCGCGCCCAGGGGCAGCCCTGGTTCAAGGACTATCTTCATCCTACGCTGGAACAGTATTTCAAGCCCGATCCCGCCAATCATGGGTCCTATTTTCTGGGGTGGACCTCTACGGACGAAACCCACTGGAAGGAGAATTACCGCATCTGGATGGCCACGTTGCGGGAGTTTGAACGGCGTGGAGGTACGATCGGTGTCGGGGAGGACGCTGGGTTTATCTATCAGATGTACGGGTTTGGTCTGTTGCGGGAGTTAGAATTACATCAGGAAGCCGGTTTTCACCCTATCAAGGTCATTCAGCATGCCACGGTCAACAATGCCAGAATCCTCGGACGAGAGGAGATGCTCGGACGAATACGGGTTGGATTTCGAGCCGATTTGATCGTGGTAAACGGCAATCCTCTGGAAGATCTTAAGGTGTTGTATCCTACCGGCGTACAGCGCATAATTGATGGCGTAGCCAAGCGCTCCGGCGGTATTGAATGGACGTTGAAAGACGGCATCCCCTACCACGCACCATCCATGCTGAAGCGGGCCGGGGCCATTGTGGCGGAAGCCCGACGCGCAATCTCCGGACAGTGAGGCTACCCGCTGTTCCGTGAAGCTACCTCCAGCATGGCCTGAATGACAGCAATAAGATTCATTACGGCATGCAGTGCAAAACTGACGTAAAGCGAGCCGGTTCGAATCCTCGCCAGAACCAGGAAGAGGCCCAGGCCAAAGACGAGTGAAAGCTCAAAGGAATCGTACTGGCTGTGTATTATGGTCCAGAATAGCGTGGTTACCAATGCCGTCCCAATTACGCCAAGGCCCGAGCGACTCAAGCCCGCGAACAAGAACCCTCTAAAGAAGATCTCCTCGAATAACGGGGCACCGATGACAATTGAGAACCAGAATAGCGGTACATATAGAGCGGTCAGATACGCCTGGACGATGACTTCCGGAACGTTCGGGCGGCCCAGGAGAGAGGTGAGCTGGTCTCCTGCATAAACGATTACAACGGCAAGCCCAATCCACGCTGTCATGGTTCTCAGGGATACTGATTTCAGTGCGAGAAAGGATCTGGCAACCTGAGGCGTTCGTAGAAACACCACGAGCAAAACCAGCGCCGTGCAGAGAATTCCACTGGTTCCCGCCCCCACCGCAAGACTCATTCCCCAGTCGATGCCTGGATCGAAAAGGGCTAATGTGTATCCGAAGAACCATACGGAGACATTCTGTACGACAATAAACGAAATGAAGATCAGAAGGCCGAAACCCAAAGTGGCCAGCACGGTCCAGGATTTCTCAGTGGCTAACGAGGAGCCTTGCCGTTCGGGGTCGGATGCCGGGTCGCCCTGTTCTTCCGGGGAGATCGTGTCCACGTGGAATCCTCTTGATGATTAGTATCGTAGGCCGATGTATAGGGATTCATCAATGGGAACAGCCAGGACCAAAGGTTCCCGATTAGCCAGCCATTTCTCCACCGTGTCACGTACGCCTTGAAGGTCTCCGGCTGTCTCTCCACGAACCCCAAATCCCTCCGCGACCCGGGCCCAGTCAACGGGCAGGAAATCAACGCCTCGATTGGGTAGGTTCCTCAAATTCTGGGCAAATTTGATGATCGAAAGTGAAGCATCGCAGAGAACAATGAACAGCGGAGCCGTACCGAGCCTGCGCACGGTCTCCAACTCCTGAACCATCATCGCAAAGGCCCCGTCTCCCGTGATACTTATCACGGGACTTTCCGGGAATATCATGGAGGCCGCTATCGCCGAGGCGGGACCGTGTCCCATGGACGACAAGCCGTTGGACATCAGGAAGGTGTTTGGGTGGGACGCATCCCAGGCCTGACCAAGTACATTCTTGTGCGCACCAACGTCCCCCGAAACGATTGTGTTTGCCGGTAACAGGTCATTCAAAAATGAGATCAGATGGAACGGGGACAGCCCCTTGGCAGTGGCCTCGGAATCTGGCGTTATGGCTCCATTGACCCGACTTCGGAGATCCCGGACGGCGCTATCCTGCCATACGGTTTTCCCTCGATATTCAACGCTCAATTGATCAATGAGGACTGAAACGTCTCCCGTGCATTCTGCTGTCGGTTGAAACTCGTCGAAGCCCACCGGACCGTTGGCGATAGAATAGAATGGGGTATCGAAATGCCAGTTCTTGGAGGATTCCACAGGATCGAATCCCACACCCAGGATACAGTCCGATGTGGCGATCCATTCCGCAATGTGCATGTCGCCTGCGGCCGGAAGGACATACCCCAGAAATCTCTGTCCTCCAGGATCACCGATGCCTTTGCCCTGACAGGTGATAACGTAGGGAATGCCCGTCTCCTCAAAGAACCTGCGGACAGACGGGGTATCGCGTATCGCATCCATGGCCAGTCCAATTACCCCTACAGGTCTGCTGGAACTGTTTAATGCCTTGGCAATGGTGTCGAAAGAGGCGGCAGTTGAGGCTGGGAGGATCGGCGGCGACGGGCCCGGCATGTCCGGGCGATCGGCAACAGTGGCCATGTCGGATGCCACAGACAGGTATACTGGCCCCTTGGGCGTTGCCGTCGCAACGTCTATTGCGTCGTGGACGGATTGCTTCGTGCCCATGCCATCAAGGACAACGGACCATTTGGTGACGGGCTCAAAGAGCGCGTTCAGATCCAGATTTTGCTTGTTACTGATTCTGGCTCTAGATGTGGCCGTACGAGCAGAGATTGCGAGCAGAGGATCTCTGTCCAGATAGGCCGAAGCCACACCAAGCACGAGGTTGCATGCCCCGGGACCGAGGGTCGCAAGACATGCTCCCGGTATTCCCGTCATTCTCCCGACAGTTCCCGCCATGAACGCTGCCGCCGACTCATGCCCTGTGAGAACAAATGTAACATCGTGACTGTGCAGTGACTCCATCAGTTCGACTACCTCGCCTCCAGGCTGCCCGAATATGTGTGTCACTTGTGACTCGTGCAGCGCCTCGGCAATGGCATCAGAACAGGTGTATTCGCTGGACAATCAAGAATCCTTTCTCTGAAAAAGGGGCTCTATGAATCTCGGCAGATTTGATGTTAACCGGCTGGCGCCTCCGCGGATTCGATGATCTCTGGAGCAACTACTGGTTTCCGGCCCGTGATTCGAGCTGCGAGCGCTGTTGCGTCTTCAAGCGTAATGTAACCGATGGGAACCAGAATCAAAGTTATCGCTGTCGCGAACAGCACACCGAATCCAAGGGAAATGGCCATGGGAATCAGGAATTGTGCCTGGAGACTTCGCTCAAGCAATATTGGGGTAAGGCCGGCAAACGTGGTCAATGAGGTCAGGATGACAGGTCTGAATCGAGACATACCGGCGGTCCGGATGATCACCGAAAGCTTCTCGCCCGATTCTCGTCCACGATTGATAAAGTCCACAAGCACCAGGCTGTCGTTGACGACAACCCCGGCCAGGGCCACGAACCCGAACATGGACAGGAATGTAAGGTTCAGTCCCATCACAATGTGACCCCAGACTGCCCCGATGAGACCAAAGGGAATGGCGCTCATGACGATGAGGGGCTGTAGATAGGATTTGAACGGAATGGCCAGCAATACGTAGATCATAAGCAACGCGAACAGAAAGCCGACTCCGAGACTACCCATGGATTCCATCTGCTGCCGCTGCTCCCCTTCGAGGGTGTAATTCAGTCCTGGATACTTCGACATCAGAACAGGAAGATAATTCGCCTCGACATTTCCGAGTATCTCGTTGGAGT
>JABIQT010001152.1 GCA_018667995.1 Candidatus Latescibacterota bacterium | reverse complement strand
GACGGTTGTATCGCGGCTATCCGGTCCACGGATAGCATCAAGGACAAGGGCACAGTCCTCAACGCTTCTACACATTGGGCCAATCTTATCCATACTCCAACTCAGTGCCATTGCCCCGTATCGACTTACACGGCCATATGTTGGACGGAGTCCAGTCACGCCATTTCTCGTTGATGGCGACACGATAGAGCCCAACGTCTCGGTACCGATACTGAATCCCACCAGGCCTGCAGCGGTCGCCGCACCCGAGCCGGCAGAGGAGCCGCTGGAGCCCTGCTCCAGACTCTTATCCCAGGGGTTCCTGGTTTTACCACCAAACCAGACATCTCCCATGGCCAATGCCCCCATCGTCAACTTTCCGATCAAGACCGCCCCTGCCTCGTCCAACCTCTCTACCACTGTTGCATCCACGTCTATGGTCTGATCCTGATAGGGCATGGCACCCCAGGTGGTCTTATATCCTTTTACAGCAAGGAGATCTTTGGCGCCCCAGGGAATGCCATGGAGGGGGCCTCGGTAAAGGCCGTCGGCGATCTCCTCATCAGCTTTCCGTGCTTGACGCATGGCGCGATCTTCTGTAAGCGTTACGGTACATTCAAGTCGAGGGCCATATTTCTTAAGGCGATCAAGATACATTTTCGTTAGATCAACGGAGCTGACTTGACCTGACTTGATCAGCTGACCCAGCTTCGTGACAGGCCAGAAAGCTACATCATCCAAGCTGGTGGGCGGTTCCACGGAAGCAGTACTCATGCGCATGGGCCGCTCTGATTGATCAAATACCATCCCCGGTAGGACCGGATCGAACTGAATCGCTGGTGCGACACTATTGTCCAACGGTACAGACCTTAAGATCTCTATCCCCTCGATCTGACGATTCAGATCCTCTATCATCAAGTCACGTTGCTCGTCCGTAAATGTCAATCCAGCCAAATTTTCGGCCGCTGCGAGCATTGCTTTTGTGACTATCGGCATCTTGGTCTCCTGAAGTCTAGCCCAAAGTACACCCGGCAGTAGCGTCCCGGCCAACCCCACACCAGCGAAGTACGCTGCGAATCTGCGACGAGAGATAGATTCTTGCGATGTGGACATTGTCGTGACCTTCTGCATCGTCTTAAGGAAAGTAAGGTCCCTTACTTTTCACGTGCACAAACTTCTGTTCTTCAACGATATACGCCGTTAACTGGCCGCCATAGACACATCCGGTATCCAATCCAACTGCGTAGGGCGCTCCGTCTCCGCGACGCTTCACAACCAATCCACCAGGAGCGTCATGGCCAAAGACCACCACTTGATGATCCGGAATCAGCACATCATGCCATCGGGGCCCGTTAATGCCTCCAGCAGGAGGCCAGGTACGAATAGAGGTAAACTCACTCCGAGTCGTGGCCTCGAGTCCGTCGACCGGGTTTATTCCGGCATGTACCAGCAGGAATTCCGGATCAAGGATGTACAATGGAACGGTACCCAACCAATCGAATAGAGGTCGTGTGACCTCATCAAGCAGATCGAGCGTGACCTGTTGATCAGGTTTTTTGATTGGAATGGGTTTGTCGTTCAGTTTGCAGTGAAGCCGATTGATCAGTTTATCATCGTGATTGCCGAGAACCATTTCAGCTTGGGATTCCTGTATGAGATACCACGTGCCCAGGGGATCAGGCCCCCTTGCGAATGCATCTCCGGTCAGCAGGAGCCGATCTTGTTCTCTTTGGTAGGCGATGACCTCGAGTAGTTCCTCGAACTCGTCGGCACAACCATGGATATCACCAATGATTATTGTACGCATATGTAGGTTCATCCGCTTGCGAGATCGTGATCTGTCTATTCTGAATTATGACGAATATCTAATGGTCCCAGGACCACCGCACTTCTTGTGCGCCAAGATCGAAATCTGTAACTCTAATCGTAATAGATCATGAGGCAACTCTTCCGCTATCGTGCCCGACAAATCAGACGCTGGCGGATCGACCGACAGCGAATGACCCGAGGCACGGGAAATCCGAGCCCCTGCTCGCGGCACGTTAAACAGTCTCTTAAGCACCAGGGCCCGCTCCTGGGAGATTTCCAGCCTTGGGAATCGAAACCTGCACTGTATTGTTCCTATGCTGAACACAGTCCGTCGGGACCTCGGACCAAATCAAAGGATCTCGAGCGGGCCAACTGCCAAGAATCGCAGGACAACCAGAAATCTTGATCTTCAGATCCGATTCTTGCGAAGAAGATAGCAAGGGAGTCATTGAGCGTAACAAGGTGCATAATCACAACCTAGTTACCAAAAGCTACCCGGCTGGACAATGGAATTGATATACCATATGGTGAGTTTACCGTCAACCGCTTTGTACCATTTCGGGCAATGGAACAAGCAAATTACGATAGGAACAATTAGCTTGATGTGATAGGGCAATGAGGGCTATATTACCGAGTTCTTGGCATACCGAAACCAATTGAATATTCGGGAGTAAACTCTTGAAAAAAATAGGCATATTTGGATGGGGCATCGTCGCCCCTGAATCGCCTGACATTGATACGTTCTATTCGAATCTGGATAAAGGGGCGAGTTGGCTTTCACCTTTTAATGGCTTCGGGCCGGATAATTTCCTGGTGGGCTCCCCAGAGTTTGAGTTTGAGCGATATCGGCCCTGGATTGATGCGCGATTTCCAGCCAACCGGTACCGACAGCTTTCAGAGAAGATGGACCCGACCACGCTCCACGCGATCGGGGCCTTCATACAATCTCTTGAGCAGAATCCGGGAATCGAGGAAGAACTCCATACTCTGGGCACGGAGGCGCACGTCTATATCGGTTGTGGAGTAGGCAATATACCAACGATCCAGAGTTGCTCGCTGGAACTCTACCGGGCACAACGGCAATGGAATCGTTTCTGGGGCGATAGCGAGCGAAATAGCATGCTGCGAGAATACCTGTCTTCCCCGTCTGATCATGGGCACGCTCTACCGGAGATCCCTGCCAACCCTGAGACCGCGAAGGCGGCAGACCTGGACCGCGCAGAAGAAGCGTGGTACGCCTGCTGGACGGAAAGATCGCTCGAGCTGAAGAAATTCTTGAAAGAACTCGCCGAGATTGATGGAATGAGCGTCCAGGGAAATGTGGAGACGGGCAAGAAAGCGCTTATCAAAGAAAAGCAACGCAGGAAATTACGTCTGTTTAGCGACTGGGGCGCACCCTCGGCCCCATGGGAGAACGTATCTCCCAATATCATCTGGAATATTGCCAACACCCCAGCCAGTCAGATATCCATGCTCGGGCGAATTACAGGATTGTCCTTCGGAGCGGTTGCCGCATGCTCTACTTTCGGCGTATGTCTTAAGCTGGCGATGGATACGATTAGGCGGGGTGAAGCCAAGGTCGTCGTTATAGGTGCAACGGATCCACCACCGCAACCCCTGATCGTAG
>JABIQT010000517.1 GCA_018667995.1 Candidatus Latescibacterota bacterium | reverse complement strand
GAATCAGGTTCCGATGCCTGGAAGGGCTATATGAGGCGTCAGACCAACACCATCAATTGGTCATCGGAACTTCCCCTGGCACAAGGGATCTCTTTCGGCGATGAATAGGCTTACTCCGACGAACTGAGTTTTCTCTATACTGTCCTATCTATCAATTTTTCATCTACGATTTGGGAACAGGTTCGCCCACGATCAAACCCAAGCCGGGCATTCCAGATTTGAATGAGCAACTTGCTCGTCAAGAGGCGAATCCCCCGAAGGTTCTCCTGGACTCCTGCTGAAGTCGGTAGCCGAAAGCATGATCCGCTTCCGGTTCACCGTATCCATATTTCTGTCAGCGACCATGCGTTTCGCCTGCCCCTAATCCCTTCGTCATCCTATTCACACATGTCCGGCCTCTCGCTATTCGTGGAGGGACGTCAATGGTCTGTATGGTGGGTATTTCGCTCATAGTACTGACCTCCCCTGCGCCCTGAGATCATCAACTCCTCTGCACACACGCCAGTCTCTCCGATAGTATGATTCGCACGAGAATATAGCACGTGATCGCCCGACGTTTTCGTCGTTTAGCCGCGTTGCCTTTGGCCATTTTTGACCATTACTGCGAAGGTCATTCGACAACCGATCCAAGCTAACTGAGGTCATAAGTTATTCAAACAAATCAAGATATAGGATATGACCCTCCAAATCTATCGTCGTTGTACGGTTTGGCACACCGCTTGTGTATAGAGAGTGTTGAATACTGTGGACCCGAGATTCGTCGGGATTGCGAACCGTAACTTCTGAAGGAGGACTGAATGAAGAGGATTGTACTGGTAACATTTGCGTCCGGACTTATATGGGCATGTGGCACCATCAATCAGGAAAAAGCAAATACATCTGATCCAGCAGCACCACCTGCGGTGTCCTCCATCGAGCAGAGCTCTGCGGTTTTGGATCAGACGAGTCAACAGTCCTCCGTTTCGGATACCAAGTCAGTACCGACAGATGCCGTTAGTTCGGACTTGGAAGAACTTAGTGTGGGAAGTCAACAACGACGTGCTCGCGTTGATGCCGAGGCCAGGGGAGCGGGAGGCGCTGCTGTGGGCTCCAGCTCTAACCCCGGGGACGCAGTCTGGATGAGCCGCGGCATATCTGTAGTTCCGGAATTCTCCATGAAGACCCAGGCACTCAGTCCCTTCCCATCGGCTTTGGAGCCTCTACCGCTGAGATATAATCGCGAAGGCTACAGCGCCATCAGTGAAAATCCGTTCCTTACGGTGAGTCAGAATCCGCTTTCTACGTTTTCGATAGACGTTGATGCCGCTTCCTACAGTAACATCCGACGGTTCATTAACAGCAACCAGTTGCCTCCAATCGATGCGGTGCGCCTCGAGGAGATGATCAACTACTTTACCTATGAATATCCCGAACCCACGGGGGACAACCCCTTTTCGATTACGTCAGAGGTCTCCGAAGCTCCTTGGAATCGTGATAACCGTCTCGTCCAGATCGGTCTTCAGGGGCGAAAGATATCCAACGACAGCCTGCCCCCAAGTAATCTCGTATTCCTGATTGACGTTTCAGGATCTATGAGTTCTCCGGATAAGCTCCCGCTACTGAAATCGGCATTCCGAATGCTCGTCAACGAGCTTCGACCTGAAGATCGAGTCGCTATCGTTGTTTATGCGGGTGCCGCAGGTATGGTTCTCCCATCGACGCCGTCTTCTCACAAGAGTCAGATACTGGATGTGCTGGATCATTTGACAGCAGGGGGTAGCACGGCTGGTGGCGCCGGAATTAACCTGGCCTATGATATTGCCCATGAACACTTTGAGGAGGACGGAAACAACCGAGTGATCCTGGCCACGGATGGCGATTTTAACGTTGGTGTTTCTAGTGACTCGGAACTGGTCAGGTTGATTGAGTCTAAGCGCAAAGAACGTATTTTCTTGACGGTACTCGGTTTCGGAACGGGTAATTTGCAGGACGCCAAGATGGAACAGCTAGCTGACAAGGGCAACGGCAACTATGCGTATATCGATAATGTACGAGAGGCCAGAAAAGTGCTCGTAAACGAAATGGGTGGTACGCTCCATACCATTGCCAAGGATGTGAAGATCCAGATCGAGTTCAATCCAGGACAGGTTCAGGCATATCGACTCATAGGATATGAGAACAGGATTCTCGCAAAAGAGGATTTCAACGATGACAGAAAAGACGCCGGAGAGCTGGGTGCGGGGCATACGGTGACGGCCCTGTATGAGGTAGTTCCCCGTGGGGGCGAGGGGCCGTCTACTTCAGTGGATTCGCTTAAGTATCAGACCACTGAAATCAGGTCGGGTGCGTACACCTCGGCGGAGATGATGACGGTGAAGATGAGGTTTAAGCGTCCAGGTGTTGAGAGAAGCGAAGCCATAGAATTACTGGTGTCAGATATACAATTGGATCTCAAATCGACAACAGAGAATTTTCGCTTTGCATCGGCGGTCGCGGAATTTGGACTGCTGCTACGAAAGTCCGATTACCTG
>JABIQT010001085.1 GCA_018667995.1 Candidatus Latescibacterota bacterium | reverse complement strand
TAGATCATTATGCGCAGCCTGGAGTGTACTTTTCGGAAGGGGTAAGTCAGGGTCAGGCTATTTAGCGTCGTTGCGGAATCGCCCTACGCGTATTATCTGGTATCTTTACCTGAAACTTCGCATCTCCTATGGCTACTATGGTAAAGATACACACAGATGCGCTATGCGATGCGACGCATCTGGGATTCGATACGGGTTGCATGGGTGTGCCGGACCTGTTACCTGATAGCAGTTCGTATAACTCAATGACGGTGACTCTGGGTGAATGGACCAGCTGTGGAGATGGTAGTAATGAATGTCGGGAGATCTATTCGTCCGTCGGGCAGATGGAACTTCACCCATCTATTGATTGCAGCGATACTTTGGCCACCGTTAAACAGATCTATCGGTATCGCTGCAACTAAACGAGTAGACGAACTTGGTATCTTTCGATCAATTTCGTCCTTTTCAAACTCGTAATTCGAGGCCCCATTCCTTCCAGAGCCGTTATCAAATCCAGACGCGGTAGCGCACCCTATTCTCCCTGATACTGGTGCGACATAAGCTCGTCGATGGTAGCATATTCCAGCGTGCCCTTATGGGTGGCATCAAGAATCACGTCCGGCGCCACTCCGGCCTCCAGTGCCTCTTGCCACCGTGGTGCACAAAGGCACCATTGATCACCCGGTTTCAGCCCAGGAAACTCGTACTCAGGCATAGGCGTGCTGAGATCATTCCCCATGTTCTTGCTGTACTCCAAAAAAGCCTCGGTGGCGACTATACATACCGTGTGGACGCCATGGTCGCCCTCGCCCGTATCGCACCAACCGTTCCTGTAGTATCCCGTCATCGGTGATATGCAGCAGATTTGAAGCTCTCCACCCAGTACGTTTTCTATAGTTGGCATCTTTATCTTCCTTGGCGTCCGTCGTGATAGATCGTAGTCGATCACGTATTGTTTGCCATAAGGCGGCGCCCGAAATGTGCTTGGGGAGCGGGCGGTACCCCAATTGATAGTGTGTGCGAAATATGGTGTAGACTGCCCTGCAAATGACAAGAAATAAGATATATATTCTGGAGAGGGCACTTCAAGGCAAAGATCATAATCTCAAGGGGAGATACTGATTCAGGAAATTCTGCGCAATACTGGAATCATACGCCACGACCATCGGGAGTTGTTTAACGTCTGATTGGTATCGAAGGCACCGTACCACGCGACTATCTCGAGGCCGCCAGCGAGTCGGGCGGCGGCTTCGATCTCCTGTCGCGTCCAGATCGCCTGCTCCTCCGTGTATTGAAGAGTTCTCGAGTGGGATGAATCCTTGATTTCTGCGGTGACCTTCCATGAATGAACTTCCCTTATTGGGTCCACGGGATCGGACGCTTCCCCCCACTGCATGTTTATGCTTATCTGACCGCGGTGGGCCTGCCAACCAGGTGCGGTGGGACGATTTCCACTGTTGGTGAACAGATCGCGCGGATGGGAAATCTCCATAATGTATAACCCGCCCTCATTGAGATTTCGAGCGACGGCTTCAAAATGGGCAATCATATCATCGAGTGTGAGAATCAGCGCTACACTTGCCAACATACAGACAACCAGATCTACCTTTTCTGATAAGTCGAAGTCTCTCATGTCACCTTGAATAAATGTGATGTTTTCGGCCTGATCACCGAGCCGCTGTGAGGCATATTCGATCATAGTGGGGTTGGAATCCAGCGCGATCATCTCGTATCCGGTGCGGGCGAGAGATTCCGAATGATACGCCGGGCCGCAGCCGAGTTCCAACGCTCGGCTGCTTTCGCATTGAGCCCACTGCGCCAGGCATTGCCCAAAAAACGAGATCTCGGGCGCCACATCACGAGAAAACGCGATATCGTAATAAAGCGGATAGTCGTATAGAGACCTGGTCATAACTGATGCCGATTGTGTGTACGGATGATATGGTTGACCCATAGGGACGCAGACGAACTAACCTGTAACATACTTGCTCGGATCAAGGGACTAATCAACCCGCCTTGCACAATGGATGAATTGGTAGAAGCATATCCAATCGGGGCATTCAAATCGGAAAGCAACAATTGGATCTACACCCGCTGCTCTCCGGGCTGGAAGGAATGTCGCCAAGATTGCTACAGAGGCCAGCGCCAGTGCGGGCGTAGCTGTGGCTGATGCGCGGGGCATTTGAATAGTAGTCGGCCCCAAATCTTAGATTCTGAATGAGTGTATCCGTGAATGGTTCTCGATCCAGTTCCTGTTGGGAAATAGCGATATGGTTCACGCACGATACCAGCACAAAGATAGGCAGTATGACTTGAACTGTCGAGAATTGGTTATCAGAAGGAGATCGGGCACCGTGGATTCCGAGTAGTCTGTACCGGACATGACTCTGAATTCAGGGGCAAATCTATCTGGAACTGGAGGTTGTCTAAAACAGAACGCTTACTATCGCCAATTTAAATCAATCATTGAAAACTACCTGCAGCGGGTAGCAAGAAAATCGAATGTCGGAGTGCATGAACTCCAACTGGAAACAAGGACTTTGGTTTTTTGATCGGTTGAGATTTTGGCTAATCCCTTGCGAGGCAATCGGTGGGAAGATTCAGTCCTCGTCCGTACCTCGAATGTGTGGGTTTTTCCTATTGACACTTCCTATGGATACGAATACCCTATTTCCTTTTGGAGTATCACCCACTGAACACGATAAATGCTTCGATATCCTGATTTCAAATGATGTCGAACGCAAGGCCACAGCAGTAGTTTCCGGCTTGTTCTTGGCAATTCCTAAGGGTATTTCCGAGCAGAAGACGGTTCTTTGTCGAAGAGGAGCAAAAGGCATGAGTGACAATGGCACGAATAATCTCGATGAATGGGACGATATCGATTTGGAAATCTTCGGTGCCAAAACTGATGACAGAGAACAGATAGATTTCTTTCCGCCAAATTACCGGATCGGACGTACCAAGTATATGTTCGTCACCGGCGGTGTCATGTCAGGCGTTGGTAAGGGCGTCTTCAGTGCGTCCCTGGGGCACCTGCTAAAACACTATAATTTCACCGTCTCCCAGATAAAAATGGACGGTTATCTGAACATTGATGCGGGAACGATCAATCCATATCGGCACGGCGAAGTATTCGTTTTGGATGATGGGACCGAGTGCGACATGGATCTCGGTACTTACGAGCGCTTTCTCGATGATGATCTGAATCAATACAATTACATAACAGCCGGTAAGATCTACAGGATCGTTCTTGATAAGGAACGTCGTGGAGAGTATCTAGGCAGGGACGTGCAGGTGATACCTCATGTGACGGGTGAGATTAAATACCTGATCCGGACCAAGGCCCACGAAGGGCCCTACGATATGGTTGTTGTGGAAATCGGAGGGACGGTTGGCGACTTGGAAAACATGCACTTCATTGAAGCGGCCCGCGAGATGCTCCACGATGAGGGACGTGACAACGTGATGTTCTCCCATGTGACACAGGTGCCATTTAATGAGGGTACCCAAGAACAGAAGAGCAAGCCAACCCAGCACAGCATAAGAACACTGCAACAGATGGGCGTCCAGCCGGATATGGTGGTCTGTCGCTCCGAACGTCCTCTGGTAGAGAAGGTTCGCCAGAAGATAAGCTTGTACTGCACCATTCCAGATGAGAACGTGATTAGCAGTCCGGACACGGATTCCATATACAAATTGCCTACCATGTTGGACAAGCAGCGAGTCGCACAGACCGTTGCGGACACCTTAAAGATGTATCTGCCTAAGAGCTTCAACCCCACGAGACCGTTTGATTCCTACATCCGGCATATCTCGAGAAAGAACAAGAAGACCGTTCGGATCGCAATAACTGGGAAATACACGGCTCTTCGTGACTCATACGTAAGTATCATGAATGCTCTGGAACATAGTGAATTACGTG
>JABIQT010000726.1 GCA_018667995.1 Candidatus Latescibacterota bacterium | reverse complement strand
TCGGACTAGCTACTGGAAGATTCTTTCCAGACGACGCTGCTGACGGAGAGGAGCTGGTGACGCCCGTCCTGCCACCAGCGGTGATAACCGTTCCTGCGGCCGTTGCCCCGGTCATCCCGCGGCCCCCCCCCGTGGACGCGCGTACGTTAGGCCAGTCCTTTGTAGGTGTATCCAAACAGATCCGTCCTGCGGTAGTATCCCTCAGTGCAGAACGCCGCGTGAAACATCCAAGCGGCGATGGCGAATCCTTCCAGGAACTTCTCAAAAAACCCTTTGATCGTTTTTTCGGTCCACCTGACGACATACTCCAAAGTAGCTTGGGATCAGGTGTGATTGTAGATGGCAAATCTGGTTATATCCTGACTAATCACCACGTAGTCAAAGGTGCCGTGTCCATCGACGTCACTTTGTTAGATGAGCAGGTGCTGAAAGCTGAGTTAATTGGCGGTGACGAACGGACCGACATTGCTGTCATACGAGTGATCGGTCACGAGGCCGAATTGCCGTTTGCGGTACTTGGAGATTCAGATCTTCTGCAGATTGGCGAGTGGGTTGTGGCCGTGGGCAATCCCTTCGGTCTCAGCCACACCATAACAGCCGGGATTGTCAGCGGTCGCGGGCGTGTGCTGAATCCACAGAACTACGAAGACTTTATTCAGACGGATGCCGCCATCAATCCTGGCAACAGCGGTGGTGCCCTTGTGAATCTCGATGGAAACGTCATCGGGATCAATACGGCTATAGCCAGCAACAGTGGTTACTTTCAGGGAGCAGGTTTCGCCATCCCTATCAACCAGGCGAAGATGATCATGGGCCAGCTGATTCGGTCCGGTTATGTGGCACGAGGTTATTTGGGAATAAGAATGGAGACTCTGAGTGCCGATGCTGCTGAGGGGCTTGGACTCTCGCGGGGCATAATGATCCATCAGGTAGAGCCCGATACGCCAGCGGACGAGGCAGGATTACAGAGTGGCGATATTATAGTTGCTTTCCAGGGGAAGACTGTAAAGGAGAGTGGCCAATTTCGCAACATGATCGCCGCTTTAATGCCAGGGACCGGAGTCGACCTTCGCATTTTGAGGGACGGTGCCTTCCATGAGGTCTCGTTGATCCTGGGTACGCTTGAGGCCGAGCCACCGAGGGTGGCGAGCATGCCGGCAGAGGTGTCGCCGCCCAAAGAAGAGTTAGGAATTACGGTGGCACCGTTAGATGAAGCAGATGCTGGTGGTTACGGGACAAATCACGATGGGGGCGTCGTTGTTTCCGCCGTCCAATCAGGTAGCTTGGCCTATCGAGGTGGATTGCAAGTGGGGGACCTGATTGAGCAGATTAACCATGTTCCGGTTCCATCGGTGAAGGACTATGAACTCGTTGTTGCGGGAGTAAAGCCTGGTCAGACCATGTTGCTGTTCATTCGGCGAGATGCAGCCAATACGAGAATAGTAACCGTCCGCAAACCCGGAACCCAGTGATCGCGGTTTGTGCAGATCAATTCATAGTGATCTGCCAGAGTTCCTGTCCGTGTTGGGCGTCTTCCGCGCTGAAGTACAAGCTGTTTTTGAATGGTACGAAGCGATAGGAGGAGACGATGTGGCCAGGGGAGGTCTGGGAATTTCCCGTTCCGCTGACCAGCTGGACCGTCGCTCCATCAAACATATACACTTTGCCTCCCGCATCACTGTCCTCGGCAGTAAACACCAGATAGTCTCCTATTTCAGCGAAACCTCGAGGTGAGGAGCCGTTCGGTCGCCCAAACCGATCGGTGCCCGTAAATATGTCCTGAATCAACCGGATTTCATCCCCGTCAAACGTAAACAACTCTTCGCCGTGAATGCCATCGTCCGCACTGAAGACCAACAGGTCTCCAAACACGGTGAGTGCGCTTGGATATGAATGGCCTTTCTCATTCGCTTGGAATGTCGGCCAGATGTCCTTGACAAGCGTGCCGACCTGGCCATCGAACGAATGAAGTTCCTGTCCGTGTGTCCCGTCGTCCGCGCTGAAGTAGAGCGCGTCTTTGTATACAGCAAAGTCTGTCGGATCAGAATTGCCGGGCTGTCCGGCGTCGTCGAGTCCAGGATTAATATCCGCCATTAGACGGATTTCTGCACCGGTGTAGGCGAATAGTTCGGTGCCATGATCTTCATCACGGGCCCGGAAATAGAGATTGTGGTCAAAGACTGTAAAATTCGGTTCGCTGAGATGAGGAAGTTCGTAGGTCGATTCGCTCGGCACAGTATCTGTGAGATATGCTATCTTACTTCCATCAAAGGAGAACAGTTGCCTGCCGCTAAAGCCATTCGCGGCTGAAAATAGCACGTTATTACGAAAAACTGTAAAATCACGCGCCCTCGACCCTTTCCTACCTGGGAACAGATCTGCTAGGAGTAATACCTCTGAGCCGGTGTAAACGAAGATCTCCATTCGATGAGATCCGTCGTCTGCCTTGAACAGGAGCATGTCTCGCAACGGTGTGAACGCTGTCGGGTACGAACCCCTTGCGCTTCCAGATTCTGTGACCAGTGGGTTGATATCCGACAACAGGGAGATCCTCTGTCCGTCATACTTGAACAGTTCCCGGCCATGAATGCCATCGTCCGCTCTGAACAGGAGTTCACCGTTAAATACTGTGAATCCGCGAGGGTTCGAATCCTGCGCGCGCCCCAGGAGGTCGGTGCCCGGATTGAGATCAGCGACAAGCTCTATAGATGCCCCATCATATCTGAATAATTCTGAGCCGCTAGAACCATCATCCGCATGAAAATAGAGCGCGTCGTTATAGACACAGAAAGCACCGCCAGTGCGCCCACCGGGAAATCCATCGGCAGTGCCCGGATTGATGTCGGCTACTTGAACTATCGTCAAACCAGTCTGTGCCTCGGCCGCATGTGGCAAAATGGAATTCAATACGCCCGCCACGCACGCTAGAACGTATATTGAGGCCTTCCTCGGCATTTCGGTTCGCCTATCTTGGGTGTGCCTATCGATCCATCTCTTCCGCCAACATTTGACCAGTATAGGAACCTCGGACCGACATTATGTCTTCAGGGGTGCCCACGGCAACGATCTCCCCGCCACCGTCTCCACCTTCGGGACCGAGGTCGATAACCCAATCCGCCGTTTTCACAACGTCGAGATTGTGCTCGATGATGAGTACGGTGTTGCCTTTCAGGACCAACCGGTTCAGTACTGCAAGCAGTTTCTTAATGTCATCGAAGTGGAGCCCTGTCGTTGGCTCATCCAGCAGGTAAATGGTCTTGCCTGTGCCGGGACGGGACAGTTCTTTGGCTAACTTGACCCGCTGGGCCTCACCGCCTGAGAGCGTGATCGCCGATTGTCCCAACTGTATGTAGTCCAGGCCGACATCGAAAAGTGTCTGCATAGATCGCTTGATCTTAGGGACTGGCTCAAAATGTTCGAGCGCTTCGGCCACTGTCATGTGGAGAGTCTCGGAGATATTCTTACCTTTATATCGCATTTCCAGCGTTTCACGCATGTAACGGGTACCATCACATTCCTCGCACTGAACCCACACATCCGCCAGAAAGTGCATCTCTATCTTGCGAACACCCAGTCCCTGACAAGCCTCACACCTGCCACCGGACACATTGAAACTGAACCGGCGTGATTTGTATCCGCGTATTTTGGAATCCGGCAGATTCGCGAAGAGTGCGCGGATCTGATCAAAAGCCCCTACGTATGTGGCCGGATCTGAACGAGGTGAATACCCGATGGGAGATTGATCGATATTAATGACTTTATCGAGTAGGTTCAGGCCTTTGATTTCTTCATGCGACGCAGGATTAAGTTGGGACCTATGTATTTTCGAGGCAAGGGCAGGATAGAGTATGTCGTTAATAAGCGAACTCTTGCCAGATCCGGACACACCTGTCACGCACACAAAGAGCCCCAGAGGTATCTCGACATCGATATTCTTAAGATTGTTATGGGTGGCTCCTCTGATCTCGATTCTGTTCTTGCTCGGCGCTCGACGCTGTTCCGGTAGCTGAATTGACAATCGGTCACTCAAGTATTTTCCGGTTAGGGATCCCTTTGCTTTCTTTACACGCCCAAGAGTACCGCTGGCAACTATATGTCCCCCGTTCACGCCGGCGCCTGGGCCGAAGTCCACGAGGTGATCGGCATTCTCGAGTGTCGCCCGGTCATGTTCCACCATAATGAGTGTGTTGCCCAGGTCACGCAACTTGGTTAGCGCCTTGATCAGTCTACGATTGTCTCTAGCATGAAGGCCGATCGTCGGTTCGTCCAACACATAAAGGACACCGGTCAGGCCTGAGCCAATCTGGCTTGCAAGCCGGATACGCTGGGCCTCACCACCCGAGAGGGTTGGCGCCCGTCGGTCTAGTGAAAG
>JABIQT010000500.1 GCA_018667995.1 Candidatus Latescibacterota bacterium | reverse complement strand
TCCAGATCACCGTCGTTGTCATAATCACCCCAGGCAAGAGCACCATTCTGTAGTCCATTTAGAGCGGAACCATCATCCCGAGTCAAGCTGCCTGAGTCGTTCCGGTATAGAATCGTCTGCGTATCGCCGTTGATATCTCTTCCGGCGACAACGAGATCAATGAAGCCGTCTCCCGTGTAATCGCCCCAGGCGGCGCCTCGTCCCAACACATCCTGGCGTACACCTACCACGACCTGCTCGGAATTGACCAGGCGTTGCACCAGAATTGTATCTTCCGCAGTGTAAGCCGACGCGAGCATCCCCGCATCCACTGTCTGTACACTCCAGAAGAGCGAATCAATGCTGACGGGAAAATCAAATCGCTTAACCAAAGTCTGGCCGACATTTCCTTGAGCACCAAATGTGGAAGCTGAGACAAGCTCTCGTCCACCAGACGTAGACCCTAATCTAAGATTATACGTCAGAAGATTGGTCGGCGTCTCTGTATCCGATCCCGAACTCCATCGAAACTCAATTCCGTTGCTTGTAACAAAAGGTGAGGATAACGCCGGTGCTGTGGGAGCGGTGTTTGCTGTACCCCCATTCGTGTAAAGCGCTGTTAGTAGTGAGCCGTCCGCTTTCTCGCCTGTAACAAGCAGGTCCAATTTCGCATCACCGTTTGCGTCACCCCAGGCTACCGTACCATTCATTGTCCCGACCAGAGCTGGTTCGGCTACTAGTGCGAAAACACCACCAGTATTCTTGAAAACAGCCGTAGTAATGGAGGTAAACTCGTCGCGTCCGGCTACGGCGAGGTCCAGATCCCCATCACTATCATAATCACCCCAGGCAAGGTCGCCTACGATGCCCTGGCCACCAACCGTAAGCGTTGCAGCCTCCTCCAGCGTTCCTCTTAAGGCGTTGTTCCGAAAGACCTTGAGTGTGGCGTTCCACTTACTGTCCCAACCCGAGATGGCGAGATCAATATTGCTATCCTGATCGTAGTCACCCCAAGCCAAAGCCCCGCCGTATAGCTGCGGCAGATCTATGGTAGAGGACTCAATGAGAAGTCCACTCTGATTCAAATAGACCTTTGTGGTCTGAAGACCGATGGCATCCAAACCCATCACTGCCAGATCTGGAACGCCGTCGCCATCAAAATCACCCCAATCTACAGAGCCGTTGCGCACAGCCACGACCGACTGCGAACTGCTCTCGGAGAGTATATTAGACTGATTTGTATAGAGTTTGGTAAAAACGAACCCGTTGAAGTCGATACCAGCGATAAGCAGATCAAGTTTACCGTCATTGGTGTGGTGAGCCCATGCTACTGAGCTATAGCGGAGCTCTCTAGGCGTAGTAAAGGGGGGAGGCGCCGGCAACTGTGTAAGATCTTTTGCCAAGACGCCATTGACGTTGAGATACACCTCTGATACGCCAAATACGTCATCCCCACTCTGCCCTTGTCCGCTAATGGCAAGATCCGGGAAACCGTCGTTGTTAAAATCTCCCCAATCCAGATCACCCCATAGGATTCCTGTAAGCACATGGGCCGGATTTTCCGTAAACACCCCTGCCACGTTTTCGTAGATTTTGGTAAATGCCTGCCCCGCTGAATCAATACCCGCAAGCGCCAGGTCCAGATCGCCGTCGGCGTCAACATCACCCCAGGCAGACGCACTCGCACGTGAACCCGGTAGTCCTGGATCTGTCAGCGTCAGAATCTGACCGTGCGCCCGCGTCGTCAATACAAAGAGCGTGGTGCACAGCACAAGCCATCGAACATGTCTCAAAATCACATCTCCTTATTCACCGAATTTGTAACCTACCCCACGTACGGTTGAAATTATCTTTATGCCGTGCCTTTCGATCTTCATACGCAACCGGCGAACATGCACATCAACAGTTCTAGCACCGCCGATGTAATCATAATCCCATACTTTGGTAAGCAAATGTTCACGGGTAAAGACCCGCTCGGGGTTTGACGCCAGATACTTCAGAAGTTCATATTCCTTCAGTGTCAATGTTGTGACAGATTCGCCACGCACCGCCACTTCGTAATTGACGGGATCAATAGTCAAGTCCCCACATACGATCAAGTCGTTTATCTTGACGCCATTACGTCTCCATATCCCGAACTTGATCCGAAGGTCGATTTCCTCAGGATCAAAGGGGCCTATAATGAAGTCATCCACAGCCTTTGGAAAATCGGTGAAGCCAAACACCTCACGAGACGCTAACAGTATCACAATCGGCCGACTCTGGAGATACTGATTCTTGATAAGGTTGTTGAGGAGCGGCAACTCATGATCAGGCGCCGTCAAATGCACGAGAAGCACATCGGCGGCCTCCGATCTTTCCAGCGGAGTCTCCGGTTGGTACCTCGTCCAGTATAACGGATAACCATAACGCTGGAGCCATCTCATGGCCGATTCGACAGGATCAATATGTTCCGACAAGAGTGCGAGACGGGGAAGCCGGACTGCTTCGCGCTCCAATGGTAGCTCGGCGGATGTCGTTCTCGAAATCATGGGATCAGGCAAGTGGAACGGTTCCGACGTCTTCGGAGTGGACATTAATCAACCAATGGGTACGGAGAAAATCAAAGGCGGCTTCAAGGAGAAGCCGCCCAGATCAAGTCAAAACGGTAAATCGTCGTCCGCTTCAAATGTGGAAGGCATGTTGTCAGGAGGCGCGGGGGCACTGGGAGTATTGGCAACCTCTCGTGGCTCCGTAGACTGCTGACGCTGCCCGAGCATTTGCATTTCAAACGCAACGATCTCAGTACTCCACCGCTTCGCTCCACTTTTGTCTTCCCAGGACCTTGTCTGAAGACGCCCCTCTATAAAGAGCGGCGAACCCTTTTTTAGATATTCACCACAAATCTCAGCCAGCTTGTCCCAGGCAACAATCCGATGCCATTCAGTCTCTTCCTTCTTCTCGCCATCTTTGCTGTTCCAGCTACGCGTAGTAGCCATGCTGAAATTGACAACAGCTCGACCACCAGGCGTATATCTGAGCTCAGGATCCGCTCCTAGATTACCAACCAGTATTACCTTATTAACGCTCGCCATCAGCGGGTCTCCTTCCAGTACTCATGTCTTGGATTCAAAGCGTGAGTATATCAGAATCGTTATTGCGAGTCAAGCACTTTTAAACGGTGATGCCAAAATGCTGAGGCCGTCCAGAAACACCTCTGTAGCTCACCTCCCAATCAGGTTT